>JAUWJP010000273.1 GCA_030607635.1 Candidatus Aminicenantota bacterium | reverse complement strand
TTCCTGGCCATCGTCAAGGGAATGCGCTGTGAGCTGGCGAGCCTTGTATTCTGGCGCCTTGGCTGCCCAAATATTCCGCTTCCCCTGGCAGTTAAACACCCAGGCCACAAAATCACCCTTTGGAGAAACCACCAGGCTTGAGGGAAAAGCATAGCTCAGGATGTTTTCAAGTGTAAAAGACTGAGCCTGCTGAAACATAAAAAATACAAACAAAAGGATGAAAATACAGAAAAGGCTTGGCCTTCTCTTGGAGATTGATAAATTCATTTTTTGCTCCTCTTCTCTAAGAGTCTATTTTGTTTATCGGGTTAGTAGAGCATTATAATCTTTTTTGTTTGATTTTTCACTAACAAAGCACAAGATAAATCAAGTCCCTATAAATAGTTAGAAAGAATAGCTTAAGCCAAATATAAAATTTCTTCCTGGTTCTTCAACGCTATCAGGATCCGGTCTTGCCAGATAGTTCTTGTTCAAAAGATTGGAGAGGACAAGATAGATGTGGAAAGATGAATTACAAAGATAGCTGGCTTTGATATTTACCGCTCCGTAGCCTGGGATTGCGATTTCCGCGGGACCGGGCTTTTTTTTCTCCTGTTGAAGAGTTGTGTTTATTTCGAAAGAAAAACGTTCAATCCAGAGCCGTGTTCCCATAAAAAGGCGAGAAGGGGGAATATCATTCAAGGCGTTTTGGGTTGTCTTGCTTTTGCCTCTAAAAGAGAAAAAATTGCCAAATATTTTCCATCCAGGGAAGGGATAATATTCAATTTCCAGCTCATATCCGCTGATCTGTCCCCTGTTGACATTCCCATATGTGTAAATTCTTTCATCTGGGTCTATTCTGTAACGTTCTATCAAGTCGTCTATCTCATAATAGAAAGAATAGATGCCTGCAAAAAATCGCTTGAAGATTAATTTTAAGCCTGCATCAAAATTAAAGCTCTCCTCTGGAGTAAGGTCGGGATTAGCGTTGATAAATCCCCTGCCCGTGATGCCTGTATAAAACATCTCGTTCAGGCTCGCAGCCCTGTAAGCTCTTGATAGATTGCCGAAGATGACAATCTGCTCGGATAGCTTGGCCGAACACCCCAAAAAACCTGTCCAAGCGTAATGTCTTCTTTTCTCAGAGGAGGCAGCACCTCCCGGTAGAGCCTTCATCATGAGGAAATCCCAGCGAATTCCGCTTACAAGATCCAGATTTTTTACACCAGAGTAATCAAATGAGAAAAAAAAGCCAATATCTTTTCTGTCCCCATCTGCAAAAGGCCATTGTTCAAGAAGTGCCGTGATATTGGCGTCGGAATCGAAACTCTTGTCTACATTATAAGCCTTTACCGAGGATCTGCCATAAAAGTCTGTTCCTCCTTTTAGCCGCAGGTGCTTCGCGATTTTTTTCCCGTATGAAAGATGAAACCCGTAATCCAGACTCTGTGTCTTGCTGTATGACTCCTTTGTTGTCAGGGGATCCTCTTTATTTTCTTTTATTGTTTCTAAAAAATGGGGATTAAAATATGCCTGTAAGGTTAACTCCCCTCCCTTCCCTAATCCTCTTTCATGCCAATGAACCTGGAGAAGATTTTGGTTTTCCTTGGGATACCAGGTTGGTTTGGTTAAACTGTCTTGATTTGCCTTTCCAATATCGTATCCCCTTGACCCCAGAAAGCTCAAATGAATCTCTCTTTTTTCTTTTATATAAGAGACTTTAGCAAAGAGGCTTCCTTGTGTGAATTGAGACTGGAGAACCTTGCCCGAAGGAGAGGAGTAATTCGCGGCATCATTTCCCTGGAAAGAGAGGAGGAAACCTGTATTTTTTTTGCTCCCTTCAAGAGAAAATCCAAGTCCTTTTTCCTGGTTAATCGAGCCGTACTTTGCATTGATTTTCCCTCTAAATCTTTCCTGCATGGATGGTTTTATTGTAAGAATATGGATGACCCCACCTATCGCATCAGAACCATAAAAAACTGAAGAAGGACTCCTCAGGACCTCTATTCTCTCAATATTTTTAGGATCAACAAAGGAAGCATTTGGGCCTGTGCGTCTGTCGCTTGTCACGCGAGCATTGTCAATCATAATTAATACTCTTCCTCTTGCTAATCCGCGGATATTGGGAACTAGAGAAAAACCCCCTGCGCCGATATTAGATACTCCAGGTATGTTCGAAAGGCTTTTTGTGATGTTTGAAGACATCTTTTCCTCGAGATTTTCCTTGAGAATGACCGTTTCAGCGGCTGGAACGCTGGCGGAGGATTCAGGATATCTCAAAGCAGTAACTATAATCTCTTCTCTCTGCATAATATAAGGAATGAGCCTCACAATAACTTTTCTTGAAAGCTCCCGGGAGGTGAGAACAATTTCTTGTTCTATGTAATCTGGATGAATGATTTCAAGCCTGCTCTTTCCTTCGTCTGGGACAGCAAGCGTAAAAAGACCCTTTTCATCCGTCAAAGCCTTATTTCCGCTCTGACGGTGGAGGACTACAGCTTCTACAACAGGCTTTCCTTCAAGATTTAACACTTCTCCCTTGATTTCAAGGGCTAAAGATTGGGTGACCAAAAGAAAAAATATTAAGGAGAGAGAAGCAATTTTTAGCATGGTAGAAAGCCTATTATAATAAATTGATTTTCACTGTAAAGAGAATATTCTTTTTTGATGTAGGTGTTCTCTATCGTTAATTAGTAATTTTTTTATACTCATAAAATCAAAGAATTAGAGCGTGGCACTTTAGGGAACGTCTCTCTTTTCACTCAGGGCCCCTTCCTTCCTTCCTTCCTTAAGCTGCGCCTTACTCTTTGTGGCCTGCTTGTTTTTTGATTTGTTTTACGATTGAACGATCATCCGATTTTTTCCATAAAGTTTTCATATCCTCATTGAAAACAGGATGAACTGTATCAGAGGATATTTCCACAAAGGGAAGAAGAACAAAATTTCTTTTTTCCATCCTGGGGTGGGGAATCTTGAGCTCTTTTTTTTGGATAACAGAGTCCTCAGCCAGAATAATGTCTATA
>JAUWJP010000050.1 GCA_030607635.1 Candidatus Aminicenantota bacterium | reverse complement strand
TCAAAAAAGGAGATCTTCTTTATTCCATCAATAACACCCCGATAAAAAACAAAATAGATGTTTCAAAGATATTATGGGCAGCGGGACGCTCAGAACTAAAGGTTACCTACGAAATCGCAAGAGGAGGCGAGATTATTTTTCCTTCCTTCTATTTACGCGAAAAAGGTGTTAATCCCATCTATTTCTTTCTTGCTCTTATCGGCTTGACCACTCTGGCCATAGGGTTAATTATTTTCCTCACCTCTAAAAAACCCTTATCTATGCCCTATGTCTATTTTTATTTCGTATGTTTGTGTTTTTGTTCGTTCTATATCTTTTCTCCCACAGGCGAGCTGAATGTCTTGGACAGTCTTTTTTACTGGCTTGACAAGTCAGCTTTTCTGGTCTTCCCCCCGTTGCTTCTTTACTTTTTTTTAATTTTCCCTCAAAGAAAAAAATTCTTTAATAATAAGCTATCTTCAATTTCTATTTTGTATCTCCCGGCTGCAGTTCTCCTTTTAACAAAAATACTCCTTCACGTTCCCTCATTTAAAAATTTGAGCAACGTTTTTGTACTCCAATTGCACCAGACATCAGAAAAATTAGACCTCTTCCATTTTGCCCTTTTTTCAATCATGACCTTGGTGATTATTCTTCAAAGCATGTTTAAACCTTCAAACCTTCTGCTTAAAAAACAATTAAAGTGGCTAGCGTATGGCCTAGGCATTGGAATCATTCCCTTCACCCTTTTCTACATCATTCCCTTTATGCTTGGCCAGGTGCCTTCAAAGGCGGCAGAGCTCACCGTCATTCTCCAGGTTCTCATTCCTCTGACCTTTTCCTACTCAATCTCCAGGGAGAGAATTATGGAATTTGAGCTGCTGCTCAAAAAAGTGTTCGCGCTGATCCTCTCTTCTGTTGTCCTGGCCACTGTTTATTTTATCGCCAGCTCCCAAACGAAAGTCCCAGCTGAAAGCAGGCTCAATTACCTCATCTTGGGAATTCTGGCTATAATTCTTGGAGCGACACTCTTCCCGCCGTTAAAAAAGCTCTTCCAATCCATCCTGGATAGGGCTTTTTACAAGCGAAGTTATGAATACCGCAAAACTCTACTCTCCATAAGTAAAGAACTCAGTCGAGAAAGGAATCTTCAAAAGCTCTCTCAATCTCTTTTGGAATTGATTGCTAATGCCCTTTCTCTCAAATGCATTGCTCTTCTCCTACCCGATGACAACCGAAAAAACTCTTTCTTTATCCTGAAATCTAGGGGTATATTGCCTTTTTCCGGAAAAAAAATCACTTTTGATGACCAACTTTACAAAAGCTTAACGGAAAGGGAATTTCTTTCTTATTATTCCTTTGCTGAAAAAGAGGAGCTGCAAAGAAAGTTCGAACAGCTTTCTTCTTCCGGCTTTTTCCATTATTTGCCCTTAAAAGTCGAGGATAAGCTTATCGGATGTCTGGGAATGGGGAAAAAAGTAGATAACACATTCCTTACCAGCGAAGACTGGGAAATTTTGACAGCCATATCTTCCCCAGTGGCCTTAGCCTTAGAAAACGCCTATCTTTACAGTCAGGCTAGAATAAGGGCTCTGGAACTGGAAAGGCTTAAAGACTACAGCGAAAACATTATTGAAAGTCTAACCGTAGGAGTGGCAGTGTTAGATCAGAAAGGAAAAATCATCGGATGGAATCGGGTGCTCGAAGATACTCTTTCCAGAAAAAAAGAAGAGGTCATGAATAAAAATTTAATTAAGGTATTAGGACTTAAAAACTTTTCAGCCCTCTTTCCCTCTGATACTCAAAAGGACTTCCGGCTCTTGAGTGAGATTACCCTGGATATCCTCCCCGGAGATAAAAAAATATTCGATATTGCCAAAACTCCTCTTTTAGATAACAAGATGAATCCATACGGGACAATCGTCGTCTTTGATGATATAACAGAAAAAATATTGCTTCAGCAGCAGCTCCTCACTTCAGAAAAGCTGGCCTCGATCGGCCTCCTCTCGGCTGGAGTTGCTCATGAAATCAACACTCCCCTGACAGGAATTTCAAGCTATGTTCAAATACTCCAAAAGAAGCTTTCCAACTCCAATCATTCTCGGATTCTGGGAAAGATTGAAGCTCAAACTGAAAGGGTAGCCAGAATAATCAAAAACCTGCTCAACTTTGCCCGGATCCCTTCAGAGTCCTTCTTTCATCAAGTAAACCTCAAAGAGAGTCTCGAGGAGATTATATCTCTGATTGAGTATAAATTAAAAACCATGAGAATAAACTTAGAGCTAAATCTTTCTCCTATGAAACCTCTGTGGGGGGAAGGAGAGAGGCTCCAGCAGGTCTTCATCAACATTATCCTCAATGCCATTGATGCCATGCCCAAAGGGGGAACGCTAAAAATCGAACTCAGTAAAATGAATAATGAGGCTATCATAAAAATAAGGGACACCGGAACGGGTATTAAAGATCAGCACTTGCCCCATATCTTTGATCCATTTTTTACCACTAAAGGGAGCGGAAAAGGGACCGGCCTTGGCTTGTCGATCAGCTATGCTATTATTAAAGAGCATGAAGGGCATATTGCTGCTGAAAGTGTGAGCGGAAAAGGGACTACTTTTACGATTTATCTTCCTATAGACTTAGACAAGAGAAAGGTGGATAAATTTACTGTTTCATAAATCAAGAAAATGAGCCAAAAAGGAATGATTCATATTATCGACGACGAACCCATTATCCATGAAGTATTGGGTGATCTCTTATCCTCAGAAGGTTATGAGGTGGAAAATTCTGCAAGCGGGGAAGAAGCTCTTGATAAACATTCTTCCCAATCTTTCCAACTCGTTCTCCTGGATTTGCTCCTGCCTGGAATAGACGGAATAGAGGTCCTCAAAAAGCTGAAAAAAATCGATCCAAACTCTGTAATTATCATAATAACAGCTTTCGCCTCAGTGGAATCAGCGATCTCTGCCATGAGAATCGGAGCATATGATTATATTCAGAAGCCCTTCAAGCATGACGAATTGCTTATAACGGTACAAAGAGCAATAGAACATAGAAAACTTCAAGAAGAAAACATACGGCTGAAAGATGAACTCCAAAGAAAGTTCAGCTTTGAAAACATCATCGGAAAAAGCAAAGTCATGAAAACTGTATTCGAAACAGTAAAAGCCTCTGCCCCTACCCGAAGCACGATTTTGCTTCAAGGTGAAAGCGGAACGGGTAAAGAGCTGGTTGCGAGAGCCATTCACCAAAACAGCGATCGGAAAAATTTCCCCTTTATAATCGTAAACAGCGGCTCTCTTCCCCCGGACCTATTGGAAAGCAATCTTTTTGGTCACGTCAAAGGGGCCTTCACTGGAGCTGTGAGCAGCAAAAAGGGTTTGTTTGAAGCAGCTGAGAAAGGAACAATATTCTTTGATGAAATATCTTCCCTTAATATGGAAACTCAATCGAAATTGTTACGAGTCATGCAGGATAGAGAATTCATGAAATTAGGGGGGACAAAAACTATCAGGGTCGACGTCAGAGTCATTGCCGCTACTAACGCAGATTTGGAAGAACAAATCAGTGAGAAGATGTTTCGGGAAGACCTCTTCTACCGCTTGAACGTCATCAAAATAGAGTTGCCACTGCTTAAAGAAAGAAAAGAGGATATTCCACTTCTGGTCAAACATTTTTTAGACACGTATAGTAAAGAAAATGAAAAAGAAATCCTGGGTGTCACTGATGACGTTATGGAGATACTTTTGAGCTATGATTGGCCAGGAAATATAAGAGAGCTGGAAAACCTTATCGAGAGAGCCGTTGTTCTGACTAAGTCCAAACTCATCTCCAGAAAGAACCTTCCTCCTTTCCTCCTTGCTTCTCAAGAAGAGACCAGAGCTGTCGCCTCTGTAAACAATGAGCTCAACCTCAAGGAAAATATTCAAACATTCCAGAAAAAGGCGATCATTAGCGCCTTAAAACAAGCAAAAGGAATACAGAAAAAAGCTGCTAACCTCTTAGGAGTTAAGCCCACCACTCTGAATGAGATGATCAAGAGGTTAAATATAGATATTTCGAATCTACAATAGGAAAAAGATAGAAAAAAGTAGCCTGTCCCCTTTAATTAAATCTTCCTGGCACAGCCTTATTCGGGTTTATTTTTATTTTCCTGGGCTTAGACTTTAATTTAAAATTAAATTCTTCTTTTTTCTAGTCAATTATTAGTTTTTTCTTGACTCTATTTCCATTCTCAATCCACTCTACCCATAAGGGGAAAACGAAGAGCTCTTTCGGTTGGGTGATTCTTAATTTTAGAATGTATCCTCCCTCCCCTTTCAGGACAGAGTGAGAGACGTTGACCTCAGGAAGAACATATGAATCAAACCAATTCCTGAAGAATATTGTCAGATCTTTCCCTGATATCTCTTCAATCGTTTTTATAAAATCTTTCGTACTTGCCGCGCCGTACTTATGCCTGCTGAAAAATTCCTGTAATCCTTTAAAAAATGCTTCTTCACCCAGAAGATCTCTAAGCATATTCAAGGCTAAAGAAGCTTTGTTATAAATTATGGCTTGGTAAACTTTAGGATCATGATAGCTAAGGCGGGAGCCAAGAGTTATCGGTCCCCATATCGATTTTTTTCTAGTCCATTGAGAGAATTTCTTTAAAATAGGGGGAAGTACTCCCTCACCACGTCTCTCGATTAAGTATAAAGTGGCTGAAAATTGAGCTAATCCTTCACTTAACCATTGATCATGATAGGTTTTCCATGTTACAGCTTGTCCCCACCATTGGTGAGCAATTTCATGGGCGATGAAATATTCTTTCCAGCGAGAAAGATCAACAGGACTCCTTTTGTTTACATATACAGTTCCATTCTGAGCTTTGGATAATTCATTAATGACAATAAAAGAGGCTGGGCTATGACCTCCACTAGTAGACCAGATTCTGCGGACAATACTTAGCTTTTCGTAAGGATAGGGGCCAAACTTGCTTTCATAGAATTGAATAATATTTTTAGCCTCCTCAATAAGCCCTTTTTTTTGAAAGTTGATGCCAGATGAGTAGAAATGTTGCAGTGGAAGAGACTCTAAATCCTCTTCCACTTTAGTAAATTTACCGACAAGAAAAGAAATGTATTTAATAGGATATTTTGTTTCAAAGATATAAACAGAGCTTCCTGTTTTTTCTATTTCTTCTACTCTTTCCACATCGTTCAATCTGGTTTTCTCTATTAATTCTCCATTGGAAATACACTGGTATTCAGGAGGAACAATTATTCTTAAACGGGCCTTAAAATAATCATCACCAGGAGGAGAAGGATACCAGAAGGCGCTTCGACTAAAAAGATAAGTCTCGGATTTAGGAGTCATATAGGTAAGATTCCTATCATACTGAGGCCCGGCGATGACATCCGTTACCTGCTTGGGAGGGACAAGCTTTCCCCGGTAATATATTTCTATGGAGCAAGGCTTATTTTCAGGAGGAGGATAGACAAAATAAATATAAAGCGACTTTCTCAATCTATCTTGGCTGTAAATCAACGCCCGCTTTTCCTCATCATAAATGCGAAGAATATCTAACTTAGGATTAAGCTTAAGCCTTATTCTTTCGAGGGAATCAACTTTAGACTCTACTTCAATTTTTGCTTTCCCAGAGATATAAAATTGTTGAGGTTTAAAGTCGATTTCAATTTTGTAGCTTTTAACCTCAAACATCTCGACAAAAGATATAAAAATCTTCTTTCTTTTCTCACCCTCGTGGGGCGAATAAAGGTTGATGATTTTATCATCTTTCCATCGGTAAAGATTGATTTCTTCCGGTGTGAAAGGAGAATAGATGTACGAAACATCTCCCAACTTTTTTCCTTTAAAGCTGAAAACTGCCTCCTCTCCTTGAGGTAAGGTAGTAAGCAGCTCTCTATTAAGGGAATTTTCAACTGTGAACGACCGTGAATAATATTTTGAAAACAGGGTATGTGCTTTATTTCTGTCTATAATCGAAGCCTGGAAGTTCTCCTCATCTGGATCCTTTACTATCCTTATGTTCTTCCGGAAAAAGTAGTCGGAAAATCTGAGGTAGGCATACGTAAGTTCATCTTCAAGAAAGCTTTTTTTATAGATTAAATCAAGCTGATGCTTTTCTCCTGAATCAGAGGGAGAAAAATGCAAATGACCTTTCCCCAAGATAAGAAGGCCAGTTTCAAGGCTTGGGATATTGTCATAAAAGACTATCGCATCTTTAAAGGAAAGTTTAATATCCGCATGTTCAACCTCGATCGATTTAACTCTTTCAGCTCTTCCAGATGGAATCTTAACCTTATACATTATCCTGGCTCTTCCCAGCACATTTTTCTGCTCTATCAGCCATTGACCATTTACCTTGATAAGCGATAAATGCCAGGTTTCTATGGCAACAGAATAATAATTTTGAAAGAAAGCCTGAAGATATATTTTGGCTTCATCCTCTGTTTGGGTCAATTTACTGGGCTTGAACAAAGTTACGCTATCCATCTGGAAGACATTAAACCTATCTTTTACAATCAACTCCTCTTTTTCCCTTATTTCATTAGAAAAACTCTCCAGGTAACCCGGAATATCCTTCAGTTCTAGGGATTTTTGAATTTGAGAGATAAATTCACTAATACTTTGTTCTTCGGCAGCAAGCTGAGGAATTATAAAAAAAGCAAGGAAAAATAAGAAAGGGAGCCAAAGAGTAAGCCTTCTTTTCATTTATTTATTATAGCAGAAAAACGAAATAATATAATAACTATAGGAATATGTACATTTATGTGATATTTTCTCATTCCTTATTGTCGTTTCTTCATTCTAAAGAATAGCAATTTTTGTGCCAACTGAATTCAATAAAAATATTCTATTTCTGGCAGGATTAGGATAATTTTAGGTGAGATTTACTAAAAATCAGCCGAAAACTGTAAAAAAATTTAACACTCAACCATTTATTTATGTAGGGGCTTGATTTATCAAGCCCACCTTTTAATACTCTTTAGTTTAAAAAGTAGGCTGTCCCCTTTTTATTTTTTTCGCTTGTCCTGCACAAAATCCTCTTCCCAAGTAATAAAGCTGTGGTAAAAAATTTTGTCTCCGTCTTCGATTCCTCGAGTAATTTCTGTAATATGAGAGGTGGAAGCCCCAAAAGCCTCAACAGCATAAAAGACTGCTTTCTCCAGATCTCCAGAGTTGCCGCAAGTGTAGAAGTCTAAGGCAACATACCCATATTCTGGCCACGTATGGGTGGATATATGCAACTCTGAGATCACGATAACTCCGCTGACCCCGATTACCCCCTTTTTTCTTCGTGATTACTATCTCGTCTAGTTTGTCTCGCTGGCAAAGGACGAAGACATGAACAGACTTAATAGAGGAAAAATTGAAGTTAGAGAGTCATGAAGATACAGATTTTTAGAATAATATTCAGAAAATTTCTGGACATGCATAAAATATATTTGCTATAATAAATTGTTAATAATCTATACATACTTTATAAATTATATATACTTTTAGGTTCAGAGGAGGAATCATAAATTTCATACTTTATAAAAACTTTTCTCCTTTAATTCACCAAAATCGTCCTAGCTCAAGTCAAAAACATCATAAGAAAATCAAATTTAATATTAATATAAGTCTATACAAAGACTTTTCTCAAAATCATCCCAAGTTGTTACCGTTTTTATTTAACTGAGATTATCATAAAATTTATAAGAATTTGGAGGGAAATGAGTGGAAGTTGAAGAATTAAAAGTCAAAAAGCAAATAAAAAAATATGATAACGAAAAAAAAGCGCTCATATCGATCTTACAGGACATACAGGAAGAATATAATTATCTTCCCCCAGAAGCTTTAAAAATTGTTTCAAAATCTCTAGACATTCCTCTTATCGACATTTTCGGTGTGGCTACTTTTTACCGTGCTTTCACCCTCGAACCAAGGGGTAAGCATCTCATAACCGTCTGTTTGGGAACAGCCTGTCATGTAAGGGGAGGACCTAAAATTCTGGAAGAATTTGAAAGAAAATTAAATATAGAAGCGGGCGAGACCTCAAAAGATGGTCAATTTAGCTTGGAAACAGTTGCCTGTTTAGGGTGTTGTGCAATTGGCCCTGTGGTTGTTGTTGATAGCGACTATTATGCTCAGACTACCATCCGAAAAGTTAGTTCTATTCTAAAGAAGCATATAAAAAAAGATTAGGAAAATGAGAAAGATCAAGAAAATAAAAACAATTAAGGATTTAGAACAATCAATTCACAGCCAAATTCAAGCAAGAAAATCTGAAAAAAAACCTGTTCTCACTGTATCTGCCGGAACTTGTGGTCAGGCAAGAGGCTCTTTAAAAGTGATTAAATCATTAGAAAAAACCATCAAGGAGCAAAATTTAGAAGACAAGGTCAAGATCAAAGTGACTGGATGCCATGGTTTCTGCGAGGCAGAACCCAATATCATCGTTCAACCCCAAAACATCTTTTACCAAAAAGTGCAGCCAAAGGATGCTAAAGATATTACTTCCCAGACAATCATCAATAACAAGATTGTTGACCGACTCCTGTTTTCAGACCTAGACACCGGAAAAAAGATTTCCGACGAAAAAAATATTCCCTTCTACAAAAAGCAAAGACGCATCATTCTGGGAGATAATGCCCTTATCGATCCTACCGACATAAACGATTATCTCTCTATTGGAGGATATAGATCGCTTGCCAAAGTTTTAGGTAGTATGACTCCAGAAAAAATCATCGAGTCCATAAAACAATCTGGCCTTAGAGGAAGAGGAGGAGCAGGTTTTCCCACGGGATACAAGTGGGAATTTGCCAGAAAAACTAAGGACGATACTAAATATATCATTTGCAATGCGGACGAAGGCGATCCTGGTGCTTACATGGATCGCAGTTTATTAGAGGGAAATCCTCACAGAGTTTTAGAAGGAATGATTATTGGTGCCTTCGCTATTGGTGCCGGAGAAGGTTATATCTATGCCAGAGATGAATACCCGCTCGCTGTGGAGCATATTTCATTGGCCATATCCAAGGCGGAAGAGATGGGACTTTTAGGAAAAAATATTCTTGGAACAGATTTC
>JAUWJP010000026.1 GCA_030607635.1 Candidatus Aminicenantota bacterium | reverse complement strand
CTTACCGTGTTCAATAAAAGGAAAACCGAATCTTGCTGTATTTTCGAAAATACCCATGGAAAAAATTCAAGAGTTCTCTGGAAGAGATGTTGAGATCGTGAGCATTATTTTCGATAAAGAGGATAACATTGTTAAGATCGAGAGAGATGAGAAGGATTTTTCAAAGTTGCCGAAAGGAAACATTTATTATTCTTCCTTATTGCCTCTTAACCCAGGCGATTACAAATGTCGCCTTGTTATAAGAAATCTGGAAACAGGAAGAGGAGCGGTCGCTTCAACGTCGGTTATAGTTCCAAAAGGTCCAGATTATGGCATCAAACTCTATGCACCCTTACTGCTGAAGCCAGAAAAGGGGGCCTTTTATTTAAATGAGCCATCTGCAGTTTATCCTTTTGACTCAAGCCAGTACTCTCCGCTTGTTGGGGAATTGTCTCAAGGAACGAATCGGGTATTAGCTGTGGTAAGATGCTCATTTTCAGGTATCCAGCAGCCGGATATTCAACTTTCCTTGAGTCTTATTCACCATTTGCCTGACACAGGAAAAACGATCCCTGCAACCATCTCTATTCTCAATAAGTATCAAGAGGATGACACTGAAATATTTTTAATAGAGCTTCAAACTGAAGAATTAAAGTCAGGAGAATATTTTCTTAGTCTCTTTTCAGAAGATAGACATACTCAATCACGTTCTCGCGTGAATACTACTTTTAAGGTTAAATAAAAAGGTGCCCTTCCCATAAATAGAATCTTCCTGTAAATTTTTAAAGAAGTGGTGGAAAAAGGTGGGGAGAAACTATTTTAATCTAAAAACGGCTTTACTCTCAGGCACTAATTCGCTCAGCTGCCTTTTTTCAACCTCGAGTAGCCAGAGCTTTAGGGTCTCTGGCTTCCAGCCATATCCTCACTATGAGATGTGACATTAACTATTTTTTTCTTATCCATTTATAATCTCTATACTCCTGAATTTCATAATTATATCTCTTCGCATACCTGTAATCGTCTTCAGTCGCTACACAATAGGCTTTGCCATTTCTAAAGAATAAAAGTACAGAAAACATCCCCTCAGCCGGCACCGGCGTTTTGAAATGCGCGATGTATTTTCCATCCTGGTCAAAAATGTCGAGAAGCGTGTATTCGTCTTCAACGGAATCAACAATCACAACCAGCCATCCGTTCTCCATCAGTGTGAAGCTTTGATAGGCAGGCTTGTATTTTGGGAATTTTATCTTCTGAAAAGCTTTTTTCTTCAGGTCCTCAGTAAACAACGGGATGGAGGAAAGACTTTCACTTATCCTTTCAAAAAAATCGTCTTTGTCTTTATCACTCACAGGTATAGAAACATAATCTCTGGTGATTTGTTTCACAAGCTTTCCTTCAGGGGAATAAACCTTTATTTCGTATTTATCTGGCCGACCCAGATATATGAAATCATTATCTGCCAGTATGAATCTGACCGCTGGTCTAAATGCCGTTCTACTCCATACCTTTGCAAGATATTCGACTATTGCGGATTCTTCCGTTCCTGCAGGCATGGGTATTTCGATCTCGTCTTTATAAAGTTCTACGAGTAAATTGAATTTGTCGTTAAAAAGGCCATAAGTACTTGTTTGCCTCTGGACATTGCCCTCTTGATTCATATCCCACTTATTGGTAATGAAAAAACCCTATGAATTGATAAAAGGATTGAAATATCTTTCCTGCATGCGTATTTGCCTGAGATAATTGCCATCCTTGTCAAAGAATGAAATTCTTCGGTTTAATGAGTCAGAGATGTACAGATTGTTATCTTTGTCGAATCGAGGCACAGATAAACTTTGGAACTCTCCCGGTCCCTGGCCTTTTCTTCCGATAGTGAGTATGTGTCTGCCTTCAGGATCGTATTTGAGGATTCTATGATTATCAAAATCGGCCACATAGAAATTTCCCTCATTATCTGTGTTAAAACCAATGCTTCCGCCAAACATATAATTTTCATCTCCCTCAACTTCACCTATGGAAAGTTCCTCTTTAAAAACAATCCGCATCTTCAATTCTGGGGTCTTGGGATTGGAAACAACAACGACGTCGTCAGATTCTTGAATTCTATTCATCCCTTTAGCATGTGTCTTTTTAGGAAAATAATTTAGAGCGAAGAAAACCACGATGAAAAGGACAAAAAAAGAATAGATTTTATTTTTCATTGTTCCTTCCTCTATTGTGAATTTCTCTTTATTCCTATTGTATTTTTACATGAGAAAAATATCATAAATTATATGTAATTAAAAGCTTAAGACGAAAAAGAGAATTTAAATCGGTAATTACTCATTCTCCTCACTCACAGCAACTTTTTGTAATGATTGGAAGTTAAAGAAATGAATACCAAAATACCGCATGAAACAACTTAAGGAGGCAAAGCATGATAATCAAAAAAACAAGAACTATTTTCTTTCTCATTCTATTTTTAATGGCTTTCGCTTTTCAGGGTTTTGCTCAAAAAACATTTACTGTCGCCGTTGTTAATCCTGAAAAAGTTTTTCAAAATTCAAATGAAGGGAAAAAAGCTCTTTTTCAACTGCAAGAAAAACGACAAAAAATACAAAGTGATATCTCTAGTTTAGACAATCAAATTCTATCCTTAGAAACTAAACTTAAAACCCAAAGGCTAACTTTAACCTTTGAGGCCGCACAGCAATTAACTTTAGATTTAGACAGCATGAAAACAAAGCACAAAAGATTTGAGGAGGATTTTACCAAAGAATATCAGCAGCTAGAGTTCAGGTTATATAATAAATTCAGGAGTGATGTCTTTCCAATTATTGATTCATTAGCAAGAGAAAAAGAGTTCAGTTTGGTTTTAGATCTATCATCAAGTGGAGTGCTTTATTTTGATACAGCTTTTGATATTACAGATGAAGTTGTCAGAAGATATAACGCTTCTAAAGCAAATAAAAAATAATAACCTGCTTAGTCCCACATTAACAAAACAAGAGAAGAACTAAAACAATATAAATTAGTCTTTGCATCTTTTTATCCACACTTGAAATCTTACTCTATCTATCATAAATGTCCAATGTCAAGGTCTGACCCCAATCTTTTTCTCAATTAAACTTTAACTCTTCTTGCTTCGGAGATTTAAGATTAGATTCCCTCCTTTATCTGCTCCCAGTTTTTGATTTTGTATCTTTTAACTTTAGCATAGCCAGTTTCTTGATCATATTCTGTAGTATAAACGCAGCCATTTTTTATTGTGGGATATAAAATTGGAATTGTAGCTTTATAAATGTAATATCCATCTTTGCAGAACAGGTCATAATGATTATTTTTTTCTTCATCAAACCTAGATTTAAAGCTCTTAACATAAATTCGCCCTTTATTATCGCTAAGAATATCGCTGAAAAAGGGCTTGTATTTTGGGAAATTCATTGCCCTTCTGACTTTTCTTCTTGAGAACACAGTCTCTCGTTTTCTTTTTTTCTGGTTTTCCATAAACCTATCTAATACCTTGTCTATGTCCTTTTTCGTTAAAGGATGAGGCGGCTCATCTTTTTCAATTCTATAAACAATATTTCCTGTTGAATTTATTATGTAAAGCCTGTAGTCAGAACCAAAACCATAAACACTAAGATTTTCATTTAATTGACATAAACATAAGCGAGTCATGTGCTGATTATTCGGAAAAGTGAATCTTGTCCCTGATCTTAAGGGAGAACTTTTTTCCCTGAGAAAGTTCGCAATTGCCTTTATAACTTTTCCCTCAGAATTTATAAGGTCAATATTGAAGAAAGTCTCATTGTCCATGGGCAAATCACTTCTCCTTTTTCCTCTAGAAATTGTATGAGCTATGATGTCCCCTTCGCTTGTAATCCCAAAATATCCTGAAATAGGTCTACCGAATTCAGCTAGTATAATAGTATTTCTGAACTCTCCATTTTTATTGAACACATGAATCTTCCCTGAATCTTCAACATAAATATTATCTTCGATGTCTAAATAGAGGAGAGAGCTAGGTCTCTCAAATTCACCCGGTCCCTGCCCTTGCCTTCCTATAGATTGTAGGTATTTTCCGTCTTTGTCAAACTTCTGAATCCGATAATTACCTCTTTCAAAAACTAGAATATTTCCTTTTGAGTCAACCGCAGGCATTCCAACGTTATAAAACATATAATTCTCATCTTCCTCGTTGCCAATGCTTAAATCTTCTTCTAAATCAAACTCTATCTCTCCATACAAGGGATCCCTGGGATTTTTAATAACCTTAATCCCATCTTCATATTCTATTTTGCCTTTCCATTCAGCCTTTTGGCCGCCAAATGAAATAACCATAATAAAGGCTGAAAGAAATAAAACGATTGAAACAATCTTTGTTTTGTTTTTCATTTTTATCCCCTTTATGAAATATTCTCTCATCTGTTTTTCTTCGTGAAGCTTGAGCCTCAGGCTCTTTGGCTTCCGTGTGGGCAGTCTATATATTTAATAATTATCTCAACTGCTCTTTTTCAGAGAGCTTCTTATCACATTACGACTCTATATCTCTTAACCAGGGGGATACCCTCTTCACTTTCCCGGACCATGCAGTAGAGCTTTTTCTTCTTGATGACAACCACTCGCTCGTTTTCTGGGAGAGAAAAGCGGGCAATATAGTGGCCTTCTTGATTGAAGACATCATAGTAAACTCCACCCTGGCCGTCCTTCTCGTAGGTCCGGGTATAAATCCAGCCTTGGTCGTCGGAAACAAGCCCAGCGACGGCTGGATAATATTTAGGGAATTCGATTTTTAATCGGAGCGGATCCCCTGAGGGGGAGTATCGCTTCGTTAATCGCTCCTTGTCTGCGTCCGTTACCTTCACCGGATCATAGTCTTTAACGATTCGCTTCAAGGTGTTTCCTTTGGGATCGATGACATGAATGTTATAGGTAGACGATAATAGCCATATTAGGTAGCCTTCTTTAGTCACATCGAAATAGTATTGCTTTGAAAAGGGATTCCACGCGCGTGACTTCCTTATACTTTCAAAGGTGTGGATTTTCATGACCGGATTCAAGCTCGGATCATACTTAATCAACTCATCGATGGGCTTGCTTCCCCGCCCCCTCTTATGCTGATAGATGAATCCTTTACTATCGATTCTGACTACTCCCGGAGGCAGCGTACTTGTAGAAACGGTCTTCAGAAACTTGCCGTCCAGAGTCAGGTAGGTAAATCTACGGCTCAATACATCAAATACAATAAGGTCTCCATCGGGCATAACATTCATCCAACCCGGCCCGCTAAACTCGCCCGGCCCCTGTCCCTGCCGACCGAATGTCCTTAGTAGCTTTCCATTGGAGTCGAAAACCCTGATTTTGATCTCCTTGGGATCAAGCGTATAGATGTTGCCGGAATCGTCAACCGCCAAAGAATTCAGTGACGAAAACCAATAATTCTCCTTCTTCGTATCTTTTCCGATGACCAAGTCCTCTTTCAGGGTCATTTTCGATTGGGAGCCGGAAGGCGGAACGGGCATCTTTGGATTGCGGATGACAGTCACGCATTTTTCAATTTTCTTCTTTATTTCTTGTGCTTGAAGCATAAAAAATGCAATGCAAGAAATTAAAAGAAGTATGAACAGCCTACTTGTTGACGAAGATATTCTCACTTTTTCCCCCTTTTTTTTATTCCCACTTCATTCTATAAACCACTAATTCATTATATCCACTATCTTTCACTCTCATACAATAAAGCCGCTTATTTTTCTTCTTTACTTCAAAAGGTCCTCCCCATACTGCTGTTATTTCGTTTCCGCTATTATCTAATGATGTCCTTCCGATAAAAACACCATCTGGATTAAAGATATCATATATGAATTCTTTCGGACCCTCTCCTTTTTCATAAGTCATTACAAAGAGTCTCCCATCATCATCTGTAAAAAAGTACTGGAATGGGGGCATATAATCAGGGAAAAACACCTTTTTCTTTATCTTCATCTGTTTTAAATGGGGACTTTCGAATATCTTTAGTACACGTTCTTTGATGTCTTCTGGTACTGCAACAGGATTATATTCCTTTCTTATTTTCCTCTCCAATCTTCCATCAAAGTCATAAACAAAGATTTCATACATATTATCTGGATTGCCAATATAAATATGACTTTTTGAGATACTCCATGGAAAGTAATTCGCTGTTGTCTTTAAGCCATTAATTCTTTTGGCCCTTGCCCAATTAGGATTTTTCTCCCCTTTATGAAGGAAGGCGATATCTTCCAACTCACTGTTGCATATGACTATCGGTAATTCAGTAAATCCCTCTTCAGGTTTAAAAATTGCTTTCATCGCGAGAATTTTCCCAATTTCAAGGAGTGTTGTAATGCGATGATTGGGTGCAATTGGCATCTCCTTGATTAAATTTCCACTTGCATCAAGAATAATTATTTTTTTTCTTACCCCATCTGAAACAAGAATCTCATCGTGTTCATTAATTCTTACTTGAAATATTGCTACGAGTTCACCTGGACCCTGGCCGCTACGACCGATTGAACTCACAAATTTTCCATTTGCATCAAATTTGAAGATGAAATACTCAGGACTTTCAATACTCCAGAAATAGATGTTTCCATCAGAATCAATGTCAAATCCCATAATATCAGTCATTCCTACTTCTGCAAAGTCTTCACTTTCAAAATCAAGGACATATTCTTCCTCAAGAGTAAGTTTGTTTGGTTCGCCTTCTACTTTATAAGGCTCCAGATGATTGATGACAACTTCCACTCCGTCTTCCATTATCTTCTCTACTTTTTCCTGCTTTGGACCACAGCTAAAAAATAAGGAAAGAACTAAGACAAGATAAATTAGTTTTTTAATTTTCCCCCTCCATGGTGAGAATTTTCCTTTCCCTCACTCGTTTATCCTTATAAGGTGTAATTACGATCTTCCTCATGCAATAACAGGGAAGCAAGGGCTTTAGGGTTTTGAGCTTCCAGCCGGCTTAAATTCGCTAATATTTCCAGGTAACTTTGTAGCGTTTCACATACTGATATCCATCTTCATCTTCTTCTATGGTATAAAGCTTCCCCTTTTTAAAAAACAGTGACGGATTGATACTAAACAAAACTTTGGTAATGTACTTTCCCTCTGGATCAAAAATATCATAATAATTGCTTTCCTTGTCTTTTGCCTTTTCAGAAGTAAGAACAAACAGCCGACCTTCATCATCTAGAAAGAATCTTAAAAATGGGTTGTGGTATTTGGGGAATTCAATCTTCAGCTTAAGCGGATTATTTTCCAGGTATCCTTTCTTTTCTTTATCTGTAAATTCAACAGGATCATATTCCTTGCTGATTTTTCTTATCACTTCTCCTTCAGGATTCATTATTTGTATCTCATAATTTTTTGTATAACCAAAAACAATATGATCATCCTCTGTAATTTGCCAGAAACAATAAGGCAAGGAAACTTTAAATACTCCAGAAGGAGATAAGGGTGAAGATCCTATGGTAAAAAGTTCATTCAGCTTGGAGTCAAACTTTTTAAGCACAAAGGATCGATCCTCAGGATTAGCTGAAAAAACATCGCCTATAATATTTCCTTTCGAATCAATTCTTGCTCCCACTAAAGATAATTTCGCTGTAGAAAATGAACTTAAAAATTGGCCCTCTTTGGAAAAATATATAAAAGAACGATTTCCCATATCATATACCATAACTTCATCTTCAGATGTAATATAAATCCCTCTTGGTCTGAAAAACTCTCCTGGCCCCTGCCCTCTTTGTCCAAAAGTACTCAAATATTTTCCATCCCTGTCAAAAACTTTGACCTGAACATTTTTATAGTCAAGAACATAAATCCTTTCATCCTCGTCCACTGTTAGATGATTAACTGCAGAAAACATATATTCTTCTCTTCCTTCTGATTCTCCAATGGATAACTCTTCCTCCAAACTGAATACATCTTCTCCATACATCGGCTCTTTCGGATTCTTGACAACTGTCACTCCATTTACTTCCTCAATTGTCCCTTGCCATTCTGATTTTTGCTTTCCACAAGAAACAAGCATAATAAAGGCTGAAAGAAATAAAACGATTGAAACTGCCTTTGTTTTGTCTTTCATTGTGGATATCGAGGTCACATTTAATTTCGAAAAATCTCAGAAAGATTCTTGATTCTGTATTCTACGTAAATCTGGAAGCCATCTTCTGTTGTCTCGGTTGTTGAAGTCCCGAAACTATAAAATTTTGCCATTTCTAGTGAAACTCCTTGTGGAGGTTTCATGATATACACAAATCTTCCCTCTGGGTCGAAAACATCAACTTCAAAATAACCCGGACCTGAAACTAGATATACAGCCAGATATCCATTAGGAAGCATTTTTAACTCCTTAATGGCCACCAAATTATCAGGATATGCATCAAGCATCCATTTCGAAGATGCGTCTCTCAATAAAAAAGATAGCAGCTTTTTCTTATCATTTTGGCTCACTTTCACGTTATTGTGGGGTTTTTCGATGATGTGCACAGTTTCTCCGTTTAGGTTCTTAACATATATTTTGTATTCTGTATTCAACCCAATGTAGATTCTTTGATTTTCATGGTCATAAGTGAAATCAATATTGGGTGTAGCCCAAGAATCCATCAATCCCTTTCTATCCGGCCCCAATATCGCTCCAACATTTTCCGCCTGAAAGAAAACGATCTCGCTAGCTTTGCTGTCATTACTTGAAGACAAATCAACTAATAATAATTTTTTAATTAATTCTTCTTTAGAGAGTCTCTTTTTTTCTATAAAAAACCGGTTGTCATCCACTAAGACCTCTGGGCGATAACCTAATTTTTTTTCATTTAAAAATCGACCTTCCTTACCATATTTAGCCAGTTTCAAATTCCCTGTGGCCCATATCTGCTTGTTCATAAAGCATACTTTAAAACCGCTACGATCTGGAAATTCACCAGGTCCCTGTCCTTTTCTCACCAAGCTACCAAGATATTCTCCTTCGTGGTTGAACCTCTGGGCTTCAGTTATATTTGAATTGAACAAAATCACCTCGCCATCAGTATCCCGTATAAAATCAAACCATCCTAATCTTACTTCTTCAAATTGATACGGATCAATTTCCAGAATTTTTTCAATGTCGAGTAAAACTTCTCCTCTAAGAGGCTCTTCAGGATTCTTGATATGTGCCACCCCATCTACCATAATCTTTTCTACTTCTTTTTGCTTAGGCCCACAGAAAAAAAACAAGGAAAGAACTAAAACAAGATAAATAAATTTTTTCATTTTCCCTTCCCTTCTTACTCGAAAACTATATTTTTTATTCCCACCTCGTTTTATATACCACTAGCTCCATATAACCGCTCTCTTTCTCTCTCACACAATAGAGTCGATTGTTTTTCGCCACTACATATAAGGGGCTTTTGCGCAGGGTTAATAAGAAATCGCCATAATTGCTTAATTTAGTTCTGCCGATAAATATGCCTTCCGGATTGAAAATATCATATAAAAACTCTCGCGGATTGTTTCCCTTTTCATAAGTCATGACAAAAAGCCTGGCCCTTTCGTCCATAAAATAGTATTGGAACGGTGGAAAATAATCCGGGAAATAAATTTTTTTCCGGATGGATTCCAGGGCGGGACGCTCAAATCTTTTCAGCACTTGTTTTTTAAGTTCTTCCGAAACCTTCACCGGATTATATTCTTTCCTGATCTTTCTCAACAATTTCCCTACTGTATCATACATTGAAAATTCATACCCTTTTTCTAAATTCCCCACACAAATATGACCATTTGAGATACTCCAGACAAAGAAATTAGGAGAAATATTTAAACCATTGATTTTATTAGCTCTGCTGAAGTTGATTATCTTTTGCCCGGGGACAAGCACCTTGATTTCTTCCAAATCTGAGTTACACAAAACTATCGGAAGTTCTATTATTCCATCATCCGCTTTAATCAAACTCCTCATGGCTAGAATATTACCGCTTTCAAGCAAGGTCGCAATCTGATGATTGGAATCAATAGATATTTCCTTGATTAAATTGCCCTTTGTATTAAAAATACTGAGCTTTTTTCGATTGTCTAATATTACTATTTCATCCTGTTTATTAACTCGTATAAACATAGGGATCTGAAGTTCACCCGGACCTTGTCCCTCTCTCCCGAAAGAATGAATAAAATTTCCCTGATTATCAAATTTATAAAACAAATTCCCTTTTTCATCCTTTGAACTCAAGCAATAAATGTTTCCTAAAGAATCAACACCAAAGATAGGTATGTGTGTCATACCTATCTCTGCCATTTTTTCGCTTTCCATATCAATCACAAATTCCTCTTCAAGAATAAAGGTAGTAGGTTCACCTTTAATTTGATATGGCTCTAAATGATTAACAACAACTTCAATCCCATCTTCGATTATCCTTTCAATCTTTTCCTGTTTTGGGGCACAGTAGAGAAATATAGACAATATTAAAACAAGGTAAATTAGCTTTTTCATTATCTCTTACTTTATTAAGAATCTTTATTTCATTCTATCGTATTTTTCAATTAGGCGCTAATCCTCTCAGCCGTCTTTTCAACCATCAGGAAGCCAGGGCTTTAGGGGATTTGGCTCCCACTCGCCTCATCATATAAGCCTCAAATGCTTAGATCACATAAGAAATTATTCATCCTTTATTTCCTTCTGAATTCTCGTATCAGCTGCATCAGCAATTTCATTTGGATAACCCACATGACGTAAAAGTTTAATCGCATTACGAGTAGTCGATGGACCCTTCATTAATTTGTAGTTAAATGAAATTCCTTCTTCTGTGATTTTTTCCAGGAATTGAAAATTGCTGTAGGAATTCTCTACAAGTTCTGTAAGCTCAAGGTCGTGAGTTGTAGCAAATATTAAGCAATAATGTCTTGCTAAATAAAGGAGAACTTCTGCTGAAGCTGAAATTCGTTCAAGTGAATTGGTCCCCCGAAAGACTTCATCCAATAAGCAAAGACAGGGAACATTCTTTTCTAATGCGCTAATAATTCTAAGAAGAGCTTGAATCTCATCAAGATAATAACTTTTCCCCTCAATAACATTGTCTTTTCTGCCAATCAAAGTCATGATGTGAAAGAAGCTTGCTTGGTATTCTTTTGCCAAACAGGTATATATGGTTTGAGCTAAGACTGCATTTACTCCAATTGCTTTCAAAAAAGTAGTCTTCCCTGACATATTCGAGCCTGTTATTAGTACACCGCCTGATTCAACAGATATGGAATTTGGGATTGGCTTGTTCAGTAATGGATGAACTACTTCTTCAATCTTCAGAAAGGATCCTGAATTTAAAAATTTTGGTTCTACAAAGCATTCTAATCCAGCTCTATAAGAGGCTACTGCGACCATGGTGTCTAAAAAGCCAATCGTAGTAAAAATTTGCTTTAATTGCCTCTCATATTTCTCTAACGCATTTAAAACAGAATAAAAAGCCCGAACTTCGATTAAAAAGATGATATTAAAATATTCAGAGATATAAAAAGAATCTCCTTCCCTACCCAACAAGCCCGT
>JAUWJP010000236.1 GCA_030607635.1 Candidatus Aminicenantota bacterium | reverse complement strand
CTTATAATCCTATAAAGCTTTCTTTTTTGTTTGTACAGCCGGTCAGATTTTTTATCCTAATTTTTTATCCTTTTGTTAAAGCTTTTACATTCATTTCCCGGTTGATATTTCCCTCCTCTCAGAAAAAGGAAAAAGGCCTCCGTCGTTCTCTTAGCACGGAAGAGATAAAAGTTTTGTTGACAATGGGGATAAAAGGGATGTCTTCGTTTCGAAAAAACATGATTTCTGGTGTTCTTGACATCGGCTCCCGCCCCATCAGAGAAATCATGGTTCCGCGCCCTCAAGTCAAGGCTATTGAGATGAAATCCTCTATTCAACAGATATTAGATATAATTCTTTCAGCCGAATTTTCCAGGTTTCCAGTATATAAAGGAAGATTAGATAACATAGAGGGGCTTATTCATGTGAAAGATGTAATTCCTTATCTTGTTGATAATATAGAATTTAACATAAACAAAGTTATAAGAAAGCCGTTTTTTGTTCCTGAACCTGCTTCTTTAGAGAATGTTTTGCTTCAGATGCAAGAGACCGCAAATCATCTTGTCTTTGTTGTGGATGAATTCGGGAATATGGAGGGAATTGTAACCCTTGAAGATATTATCGAAGAGATAGTAGGAGAGATTCAGGACGAGTACGATCCCAAAGAGGAATGGTTTAGCCAAGTTGAGGAAAATGTATATGTAGTCAAAGGAAGAGCTTCCATTAAGGATGTTAATCAGAGACTTCTCTTTGAACTACCGGAGAAAAGAGAATACGCGACTTTAGCCGGTTTTTTTCTTTACGAATTTGGGAAAATACCTCAAGAAGGGGAGGTTTTAAGCTACGAAGGTTATAGATTTGTTGTTGAAAAAATGAGCAAGCGTCATATAAATTTACTCCGCATTATAATAGAACAAAAAAATGAAGATAAAGCAGATGAAAATCGTCGCCAAGAATAAGAAAGCTTATTATAACTATGAAATACTGGAGAGTTATGAAGCAGGTATTTCTCTTGTGGGGAGCGAAGTCAAGTCTATTAGAGAAGGCAGGATAAGTTTAAAGGAGAGCTATGCTGAAATTAAAGCAGATGAAATTTTTCTTATCAGCTGTCATATAAGCCGCTACGAAGCTGCGAACATATTCAATCATGATCCTAGAAGGGTGAGAAAACTTCTGCTCCACCGCCGGGAGATAAAAAGGTTAACAGGAAAAGTAATAGAAAAAGGTTTAACTCTTATTCCCACGAAGGTCCTGATCAATGATAGAGGAAAAGTTAAGGTGGAAATCTCCCTTGCCAAGGGTAAAAGAGCCTATCAGAAAAGGGAATCTATTCGAGAGAGGGACCGCGAGCGCGAATTTCGGGCAGAGCTAAAGAAAGCGTGGCGATAACTCATAGGCCAATTTTATCGCCTCTACCATACTTTCAGGATTGGCTGTTCTTTTGTTAGCGATATCAAAGGCAGTACCATGGGTAGGAGAAGTGCGAATAAACGGAAGACCCAAGGTGGTATTAACCCCCTTTTCAAAAGCTTCTAGCTTGAAAGGAATAAGCCCCTGATCATGGTAGAGGGCGATGACGATTTTGTCTGGATGATTTAGAGCCTTCCGGAAAACAACGTCAGGTGGAAAAGGTCCGCTGATTCTCATCCCTTTTTTCTTGGCATGGTTTATGGCAGGAATGATTTCCTCTTCTTCTTCAGACCCGAAAAGCCCCTCCTCTCCAGCATGCGGATTCATCCCTGCAACCAGGAAATGGAATGTCTCAGGCTGGATTTTTTCCGTATGCTTATGGAGCAGGAGGAAAAAATCACGAAGAGCTTCTTTTTTTATTTTTTCTAAGGCGGCCTTCAAGGGGAGGTGATGGCTAAACAGGGCTACTTTTATTCTTTCCGACCAGAAAGTCATGATGGCTTGAGGGTAGACCTGGCTGAGGAAATCTGTGTGGCCGCGCCATTTTAATCCTGCTAGTTTCCAGGATTGTTTTGATATGGGCGCTGTGACAAAAGCTTGTATAGTTCCCCTTTTTGCCTCTTCGAATGCTTGCTTGAAGAAGAGAAAAGATGTCTGTCCGTTTTCCTTGGAGGGAGATCCCTTTTTTGCGGTTTTTAAAGGGTTTTCTACTTCTAAAAGAGATAGAGAAGGAAAGATGGTCTCTTTCGTTTTATCAAAAGGTTGAATATCTAGTTCGAGACCCAATGCCAGCTTTTCTTCCTCAACCAGTAGAGAGGAACCAAAAAGGATGTAAGATATCTTGGGAAGGGAATTTTTAGACGATAAGGCCTTTAAGACGATTTCGGGTCCGATTCCCCCTGGATCCCCAAGAGTTATCCCTATCTTGGGAGTATTCATTTTTTTATTTTTTTTCTTTTATTTCTTTATTATCATTGAGCTTATATAGATACTTTATGGTGTCTTTATAGATTAATAAATTGGGAGCTTCATCTCTGTTGAGTTTTATACAGTTTATATCATACCATTCAATGTATCCTTCCACCGTTTCTCCGTCTTCAAAGACAACTGCCATAGGAGTTTTTTTGTTCATCTGTTTCAGGTAGTAATAGTTTTCTGCATGAGTATCATAGGGGGGATGGGCTTTCTTTTTGGCTGATTCGCGATGCATCTTTTCTTTTATCTCAGATAAGTTTGGTCTAATAAGTTTTCTATTCATAATTTACCTCTCTAAGATTTATGCTGGATAAGAAACTTAGGAGTCGTTATAAAAATAATAACATCATATTCATGAAATTTCAAGGATATTGAGAAAGAACAAAGCATATTTTTTTTAAAAAAGGGGTCAAATCAAGCTTATCTATATATTCTATAGAAATTGGGGGTCAATGCAAAGAGGAATTTCCTTCCCTGTTTTTAGATCCGCCACCAGTAAGAAAATTTGATGAAATAATAGCGGCCCGCTCTTCTGAAAATTCCTGATTCGCCTCTTTCCTGGTTGTCATCTATCCCGAAATAAAAGACTGTACCGGGCCTGTACTCGTAACTCAGAAGGATGCTGGTGTAGAGTTCTCCGTCGTAGTCGTTGTAGTCTGTGATAAGGCGTAAGGATAAAGGGCGGGAAATTTGATAATTGATTCGCTGGCTTATGATGTTGATTTCGTAATCTTTTTCTCCACCCTTTTCTCTATAGAACATAATATTCTTAAGATCATAGAATAAGCGAAGATTGGTCAGAGGTTTCAAGGTGATTGTGATACTAAGGGAGGTTTTATAGCCTAAATAAGGATTGTCTTCGTATCTGATTGCATCGCCGAAAGAATAGGAGATACGGCCACTCAGCCAGGAAAATGGCTCTGAACTAAGGTTGGCTCTAAAGTTTTTTTTGCGAAAGTTTATTCCTTCGTACCTCTCCAGTTCAGAGGAAACGGTAGCCCAGAAATGAGACTGCCTCCAGCCGCTTATAAATCCACTGAATTGGAATTCTTCATCAGTTAGAGTGTTGTTAAAATCATAAATTCTTCGATACTCGAAAGAAGGACGGATAGATATGATTAAATCATTTTGAGGGAGGAACGCATAGCTGACACGTGTGTTCAGAG
>JAUWJP010000254.1 GCA_030607635.1 Candidatus Aminicenantota bacterium | reverse complement strand
GAATAGTTAATGTAATGATGAAATGCACCTCATGTGCATGTCTGCAGTTTGATTTATTATTCATGGAAAAAATTTAAATAAAGGAGGCGCACCAATAAATTATAGGGAATTTAAACAAAAAAAGCAACACCTCCCCACTTACTTATTCTCTTATTCTTATTTTAAAAATAATTTGATGATATTCAAGAGGCCTAGGAAAGAGACGATAAGGATAATCAAGCTTCCCAGTATGTTCTGTTTGATGTTATTGACTAATTTTCCCATTTTCTGGCGATTATTGAGCACAAAAAGCAGAAATATAGAAGCTACCGGCAGAACGAATCCGTTAGCCACCTGAGCAAATATGATGATTGAGAGAGGATTGATATTGAAAGCAGCTCTCAGGTAAGCGATGATAAGTCCGGCTACAATAACTCCCAGCCAGACTCCTTTAAATCCCTTTGAGTTGTGACCTCCTTTCCAGCCGAGAACTCCAGAAGAGGCAAAGGCAGCCGCGTAAGGAGCTGTCAGGGCTGAACTCATGCCTGCTGCAAAGAAGCCCAGGCCAAAAAGGAAATTAGGGAAGGAACCAAATAAAGGCTTGAGCTGCTGCCCCAGTTGAATTCCGCTCTCCAGGGAAACTCCTTTTCCATAAAAAGCAACGGCTGAGGTGATAACAATCGAGGCTGAAATTATACCGCCCAAGGTAATAGAAAGAAGCAGGTCTTTTTTGACTTCTTTAAGATGAGCGATGGATTTCCATTTTTCCTTGACTGCTGAGGAGTGAAGAAAAAGATTGTAAGGAACGACCGTAGTTCCCACAAGGGCAAGGACGAGATAGAGTGAATTTTTTGGGAAGGAAGGAATGATTCCTTTTAAGATTAAGAGAAAATTAGGCTTGATTATAACGAGTGTGGTCAGGAAAGAGACACTCATCAGAAAAACTAAAAAAATTAAAAACTTCTCTACCAACTTATATTTTCCTCTACTGAGGATGAAAATAGCTATCAAAGAGATAATAGCAATCCAGTATTTTTGAGAGACTGAGGTGACCATCTCAAGACCAAGAGAGCCGCCGATAATATTCCCGGCTTCATAAGCAGCACAGCCAAACGTGATAGAAGAAAGGGTAAGGATCGCAAAAATGCCCTTTGTCAGACGGCTTTGAGGGAATTCTCTTAGAGCTTGACCGAGATCATGTTTTGAGCCTAAACTGAGCCTTCCGGTCATTTGCTGAAGGATAATGGTAGTTACGGTAGCAAAGACCAGAGCAAAGATCAGCGCATAGCCAAACTGCGCTCCTGCCATAGAGCAAGAGGCCACGGTTCCAGGGCCGATAAAAGCTGCTGCCACCAGGAAGCCAGGGCCAAAAGAAGATCTTTTATTTTTTCTTGCCATAACCTCCTCCCCCTGGCGTTTCTATACGCAGTACATCCCCAGGCAGGACTTTTATGTTGACTTTGGAATTCAGGGCTATTTTTTTCCCTTTGGAAAGAAGGGTATTTTTTCCTTTTTTGCCCTTTCCCCCCCCATGTGCTCCAAAAGGAGAAAATTTTCGCCTTTCAGAAATGATAGTCGCTTGTGCGGGTACAAAAAATTCATATTCGCGGATAATTCCTTCTCCTCCTTTATTTCGCCCTTCTCCGCCAGAACCCCGCCGCAGGCAGTAACGGTTTATTTTCAGAGGTAGGTAATTTTCAAGAGCTTCCAGGGGTGTGTTGAGAGAATTTGTCATATGGGTGTGGACTCCACTGAGGCCAGGAGAGTCAAAGCTTCCACCCATTCCTCCCCCGATTGTTTCATAATAGGCGAAGGTTCTCTTCCTAAAAGGATCATAGCCGCCGAAAGCAACATTGTTCATGGTGCCGGAGCTTGCCGCTGGGATTTTTTCTGGGATAGCCTGGGAGAGAGCACCCAGGAGAACATCAACGATTCTCTGGGATGTTTCCACATTTCCTCCTGCTGTTGCTGCGGGAGACTGGGCATTGAGAATCGATCCTAGAGGAACTTTAATTTTTAACGGCTTCATCAGGCCTGTGTTAAAAGGGATGTCTTCCTCAATAAGGGATCGGAAGACATAAAGAACTGCTGAACAAGTCACGGCAAAATTGGCGTTTACACCCCCCTCGACTTGAGGGGATGAGGAGCTAAAATCAATAAGGACTTCATCTTTCTTGACATTCAATTTGACAGCTATTTTTATGGGTTTATTCCTGATCCCGTCATCGTCCATATAATCTGTGAAAGCATAGGTACCGTCAGGAATATCTTTTATTGTTTCTCTTAAAATTCTTTCTGAATAGATCTGGATTAAATGCGTATAGTGAAGAATCTTTTTTAGTCCATATTTTTTTATTATTTCTTCCAGTCTTTGTTTTCCTTTGTTGTTGGCAGCTATCTGAGCCAGCAGGTCTCCTTTTCGCTCATCAGGAGTCCTGACATTGGCCAGGATAAAATTGAGGAGGTAATTGTTCAATTTACCCTTTTGGATTATTTTTAAAGGTGGGATAATCAAACCTTCTTGATAGATTTCTGTGGCGAGAGGCATTGAACCAGGAGTCATTCCTCCCACATCAGAGTGATGAGCCCGGTTGGCAACAAAAAAAGCCAGCTTTTTGCTGATAAACACAGGCGAAATACAGGTGATATCAGGGAGGTGCGTTCCTCCCCTGTAGGGATCATTGAGAATCACTAAATCACCATCATCAAAGTTGATTGCTTTAAGGCAGGCTTGAACAGAGAGTGGCATGGCTCCTAAGTGAACAGGAATATGAGATCCCTGGGCAAATGTCTCTCCTTTCTGGTTAAAAAGAGCACAGGAAAAATCTTTTCTTTCTTTGATGTTGGGGGAGAGTGAAGTGCGTCCCAGGACAGCACCCATCTCTTCAGAGATGGACACAAATATATTCTTGAAAAGCTCGAGCTCAATAGGGTCGAATTCAAGCATTGAGTTAATCTTCCCTTTGAATAATTAAATTCAGAAAGCCATCAACTTCTAATGTGTATGAAGGGGGGAGGAATGTCGTTGATTCGGAATCCGCGATAAGGGCAGGACCGTTTATTTTATTACCTGGAGCGAGAAGAGCTCTTTTAAACACAGAAGCCTGCCATGTTTTCCCTTCGTAATGGATGGCTTGTTTTTTCATGAAAGCCCTTTCGGGGTTTTTATTTTTAGGGGGAAGTCTTTTCAGCTTAATTTTTTTGGTCGTTCCGACAGCTTTAACGCGAATATTGACAATCTCAACCTCTCTCTGTTCGTGGTGATAAGAATAGAGTTTT
>JAUWJP010000166.1 GCA_030607635.1 Candidatus Aminicenantota bacterium | reverse complement strand
TCTTTCTTCTTTTAGTATACTATACTCTTCAGGGATGAACGCCTTTAATCCCTTTCCTAAAGCTTTCCTTTTCATATCTGTAGCATCTCCCGCGCTAAATTGAGATAGGCCTCGGCTCCTTTTGATTTTTTGTCATAGAGTTGAATCGGTTTGCCAAAACCGGGAGCTTCGGCAAGTCTTACTGTTCGAGGAATAATGACCTTGAATATAATACCCTTTAGTGAACGTTTAACCTCTGCAGCAACCTGTTTGGAGAGGTTTGTTCGTTCGTCGAACATAGTCAAGAGAATTCCTTCGATGGAAAGAGAGGGATTCAAATGAGTGCGAACCTCGTCATAGATGTGAAGGAGTTCTGGGATGCCTTCCATACAGAAAAATTCGCATTGTACGGGAATAAGGACTGAGTCAGCAGCTGTTAAAGCATTAATAGTCAAAAAGCTCAGCGAGGGAGGGCAATCGATTAGAATAAAGTCAAAGGATTTCTTTGTTTTATTTAAGGCTTCCTGCAGCTTCCTTTCTTTCGCCTCTTTGGAAAAAAGTTCTGCCTCGACTCCTGCCAGTTCAGGGGAGCAAGGACAGATATAGAGCTTATCGAGTTGGGTTGACTGGATATAGTCCATCATGTCCTGTCCGTTCATCAGAGCCTGGTAGATCCCCTTTTTGCCCTCCTTTTTTTTCCCAAGGCCAATAGTGGCCATGCCCTGAGGATCAAAGTCCACAACCAGAACTTTCCTCTTTTTTAAGGCTAATGATGCGGCAAGATTAATCGCGGTCGTTGTTTTTCCAACTCCGCCCTTTTGGTTAGCTATGGCTATAATTTTGCCCATCGCTCTTTAATGTTTCACGTGGAACATTTCCCCTTTTTCTGATCTTCTCCTTTGAATGCTTAAATATATATGCAGGTTCAATGCGGCTGCTGGGGTTATTCCAGGGATCTTTTTGGCCTCCCCTATCGTTTGAGGTCCAATTTCTTCCAATTTTTCCATCACTTCCCCTGTTAATCCAGGGATTTTTCTAAAATTTGTCTTTTCTGGGATTTTCTCTCCCTCAATTTTTGCAATTCTGGCAATTTCTTTCTCTTGTTTTTTTAAATAGCCCTCGTATTTTACCTCTGACTCGACATGCCGTATTTCTTCATCAGTTAAGAGCCCATTAAATTTCTTATATTCTACCACATTTTTGAATTTCACTTCAGGTTTTTTCAACAGGTCCTTAAGCCGCAGTTTTTCCTTATTTTCAGTTATTATTCTTTCTGTCTGGAGAAAATGCATAGCTTTCTCTATCCTCTCCTGTTTTTTTTGGTAAGCTTCATAGTCTTTTTCTTTAATGAGCCCATAATTGTATCCGTACTGGGTCAACCTTTTATCCGCATTGTCAATCCTAAGGAGGAGCCTGTATTCAGCACGCGACGTGAAGAGACGATAAGGCTCCTCAACTCCTTTAGAGATGAGATCATCGATGAGCACGCCTATATACGCCTCATTCCTACCAAGGATGAAATGTTTCTTCTTTTTTATCTTTAAAGAAGCATTTATGCCTGCCATTAAGCCTTGGGCAGCTGCTTCTTCGTACCCAGAGGTTCCGTTGATCTGACCGGCTAAGAACATATTTTTAATATTTTTTGCTTCTAGAGAGCGGTTTAGTTGAGTAGGAGCGAATGCATCGTATTCAATGCCGTAAGCTGGCCTCAATATTTTCGCCTGATCCAAGCCAGGGATACTTTTCAGGATTTCCTTCTGGACTTCAAGAGGAAGACTGGAAGAGATGCCGTTAACGTAGATTTCGACTGTCTCTAAGCCTTCAGGCTCAAGAAAAAAGTGATGTCTTTGATGATGGGGAAATTTGACGACTTTATCCTCTATAGAAGGGCAGTAACGAATCCCTATACCAATTATTTTTCCGCTGTACAGAGGAGATTTACCCAGATTCTTTTTGATAACTTCATGGGTTTTTTGATTCGTATATCCTATGTGGCAGAGGATTTGGTTTTTTAGGTCTTTTTGAGTGCGAAAAGAAAAAGGAACAGGCTTTTTATCTCCGGGTTGAGCGGTGAATTTGCTCCAATCTATGGTTTGTTCATGAAGTCTCATCGGTGTGCCCGTTTTCAAGCGAAAGGATTTCAGCCCTAATTTTTTCAAATTTTTGCTGAGTTCATGTGAAGCCGGCTCGTTAGCCCTTCCTGCGGAATAACTATGAAGGCCTATATGGATGAGACCGTTCAAGAATGTTCCTGGGGTCAAGATAATAGCTTTCGCCAACAGCCTGCTTCCTTCCAGAGTCTTAACTCCTCGCACTCTTTTATCCTTTATAAGAATTTCTGTGACAATCCCCTGGAAGAGCGTTAAATTCGGGACTTTTTCCAACCAGTTTTTCATGGTCTGCCTGTAGAGAGCCTTATCAGATTGCGCCCTTGGTGCTTGGACTGCCCCACCACGGCTTCTATTTAGGAGCCTGAATTGTATTCCTGTCTTATCAGCCAGGAGGCCCATGATACCGCCCAGAGCGTCTATTTCGCGTACCAAATGCCCCTTGGCCAACCCTCCTATGGCAGGATTGCAGGACATCTGAGCGATTGTTTCGAGATTGATGGTGATGAGGCATGTTTCAAGACCCATGGTGGAGGTTGCGTATGCGGCTTCACATCCTGCATGACCGGCGCCGACTACAATTACGTCATATTCATCTACAAAATTCATCTTTCGCCCTATTTTCCTACACAGAACCTGCTGAATATCTCCTCGATAATATCATCCACGCGAATTTCTCCAGTAAGCTGGCCGATTAAAGGGATTGTCTTTCGGATTTCTTCAGCATAAATTTCTTCGGGATGGCCTTCTTTAAGGAGACGCTCGCCTTCAACCAAGCAGTCAAGTATTTCTTCGAGCAGGAGTTTTTGCCGCAAATGAAGAATAACCTCTTCTCCCTGTTTCTGGGTGGGGACAAAGAACTCATGGATCATCTCTTTAAGTTTCCCTAAGTTTGTTCCTTTTAAAGCTGATATTCCAAGCGCAGGCAGGGATTCTTCTCGGCTTTTTACATTTTTTTTGCTCATTTTTTGAGGAAGATCAATTTTGTTAAAAAGGATAATGGTCTTTTTGTTTTTAAATTTTTTGATAAGCTTAAAATCTTCAGAGCTTTCGTCTTGAGAAGAATCAAGGAGAAGGAGCACTCCATCAGCCTGAGAGGCCAGTATTTTTGCTCTCTTCATCCCTTCTTTCTCTGCCGGATGAAGGGGGCTGCCAAAACCAGCCATGTCGATCAGGGTGAAAATGGAACCATTTATATTAAATTTATCGCATAAATAATCTCTCGTTGTTCCTGGATAAGGGGTGACAATGGCTCTTTCTTTTTGGAGAAGTGAATTAAATAGAGTAGATTTGCCTACGTTTTTTCTTCCTGTGATGGCTAATGTTAGGCCTTCGGAAAGCGTTTTTCCCAGATTATAGCTTTCTACGAGCTTTTTTAAAGAATGAATAGCCTTTTGCATTGTTTTCGATATCTGCTTTGTTGAGATTCGCAGTCTCTCCTCCGGGAATTCAATGCTGGCTTCGATTTGAGAGAGAAGGTGGATAATCTGGTGCCGGAGAGAGGCTATTTTTTGGGAAAGGCTTCCCCCGAGCTGGCTAAAGGATATTTTTACTTGTTTATATGACGGGGCTTGGATGATGTCGTTTATGGCTTCAGCCTGGAGAATGTCGATTCTCCCCCGTTGGTAAGCCCGAAGAGTGAACTCTCCGGGTCTGGCATGCCTTGCTCCCGCTTTTATGCCGAGGCGAACAACCTCCTCAAGAATTACGGGACTTCCATGACAACTGATTTCCACCATATCTTCCCTGGTGTAAGTCTGGGGTGAAGGGATATAAGTTAGATAAGCTTCTTCGAAGAATTCCTTTTGTTCAAAATGATACAGGTTTCCCAAAATGGGATGGCGAGGAGGGATTTGGGCCTTGTTTTTCTTCGATTTGAAAAATTTTTTGGCAATCGGCAGGGATTTTTTCCCGCTGAGACGGACGATGCCCAGACCACCGTAGCCCAGAGGAGTGGAGATGGCAATAATCGTGTCTTCAAGCATGACTTATATATAATAAAACGTGAAGCGTAAAACGTAAAGTGGAAAGGAAAATATTCGGGGATGGTTTCGCTCCCATTCAGATTTTTAACGCCATTCTCCATTCGCTCTTCTCGGCGGCTACGTAACTCGCCGGGGTCAGGCCTTGCCATCGGGAAACGATATTTTCCCGCACTCTAGCCCCTATGGCATTCCGTATGATAAGGCCTGGCCCCATTTATTCCCTGGGGCAAAAGCAACGTGTTTTTGAACCATATAGCCTGAGCCTTTCTTCAATGGGCGCTGTATCCATCCCTGAATATTTTCTTATGATGTCTACAGATATGTCTTAAGAGTGAAAAGTAGACTGTCCCCTTTATTTGGCTTCGCTATTTACTGGGAAAATCTTGATTCGTTTCAGAAAACCATCGCCAATACGATCCGTTGTACTTCCTGACACTTGAATCACAGCTATCTCGCCGATTCTTATGTCATAG
>JAUWJP010000193.1 GCA_030607635.1 Candidatus Aminicenantota bacterium | reverse complement strand
GCTATTTGGACGATTCTTCTTTCATATGGATTCATCATATCAAGGATTTGATCCTTGCCTGTTTCGTGAACTTGCTGATCAATATGCTGGGCATAATCACTTAACTGCTTTTCTTGATTTTTTCTATAAAATTCACAGTCGACTTGAACTTTTTGGGGAGAAATTTTATTAAGGATGTGTTGAAAGGCTTGGAGCAGTGATCCATCTTTCAGCAGGAGAAAGTGTTTGTCCCCTCCTTCAAAAATTAGATAGATCATGTCGTTTTTTCTTTTTATCTGGTACTTTATATCAAGTGGAAGGCGAGACAGGACCTTATCGAGAAATTGAGCCACAGGATTTTCATCTGATTCTTCCCTAGGCCAGGCGCGGATTACAATTTCCTTGGTCTTGATTCCGAAGAGCTTTGTTTTTTCTGTAACAACTTCATAGTTTATTTTATTCCGAGGGAGCTTGAGAACATGTTCGGCGTTACTTATGACTTCATCTAAATTTTTCCCTTTGAACTCTTTTTCTTGATTATTTTTTTCTTCTTTTGTCATGAGATTCTCTCTTTTTCTTTTGCCTTATTCGATTCATGATGTACTGCTGGCCGATTTGGAGGACATTGTTGGTCAACCAGTAAAGGACAAGGCCACTTTGAAAATTCATAAAAAAGATAGTCATGATAACAGGCATGAGGAGCATCATCCTTGCCTGAGTGGGGTCAGCAGATGTGGGCGTCATTTTTTGGCTCATGAATTGAGTGATGCCCATCAGGATTGGAGTAACATAAAATGGATCCTTTACGGAAAGGTCTTTTATCCAAAAAATAAAGGGACTATGCCTGAATTCAATAGCTACGATCAAAAGCCGGAAAAATCCCCAGAAAATAGGTATTTGGATGAGCATTGGTAAACAGCCTCCAGCCGGATTGACACCGTGTTGTTTGTAGAGCTTCATTGTTTCTTCGTTCATCTTGCGGCGTTGGCCGATATCCTGTTTAGCCTTTTTGTATCTGGCTTTAAGGGCTTTAATCTTAGGCTGAAGTTCCTGCATCTTAGACATAGAGCGCATGCTGCTGTAAGTTAAGGGGAAAAAGATAATTTTGATAAAAAAAGTGAGGATGATGATGGCGATTCCCCTGTTAGGGATAAGTTTATAGATAGATTTGCTAGCTCTGAGGAGGATTTCAGAAATAACCCCAAAAAATCCGAACCTTATCAATTTTTTTGCTCCGTAGCCGAATTCACTTAAAGTATCGAAATCTTTAGGCCCTATATAAACCTTATGAGGAGAACTCATAGAGAGAAAAAAGTAAGGGTTTTCTTCTGGTCCTTCTCTATGGAAGGACGCGCTTGCTTTTTCAGGAGAAGTAAGGAAAAGAGCTGCGAAGTAATTATCTTCATAGGCGGCCCATTGAACGAAATAAAAGTCATTCTGTTTCCTCGCGATCAAATCTTCCCATTTTCTTATAGGCATAAATTTTCTTTCATCCAAACGGTCTTTTTTGGGGCGAGCCGGGGGTGGAAAAACAGCCATGCCTCTTGCTCCTCCGAATCGGCTCTTTAGCTCGGTTTCAGTGGGATTACCAATGCCTGGACCCCAAATAGCATGGAAATCGATTTTTTGTCCGTATTTCCAAACATTAATTATCACATCAAAGTCATATTTTCCATCCTGGAAAGTAAGGATTTTCTCCACTCGTGTCCCTTTATCATCTGCATACTGAAAGCGGAGTTCTCCTGACCGGCCACCTCCCAGATTTAACTTGAGATTTGAGAATTCGAAAAGGGCACTGTTGATAGTACTATCGAAGGATGAATCATCTGTTCTCAGGGAAAAAGGATACATATCCAGCTCGGACGATCGTACAGAAACAAGGTCTAAGTCTTCTTTGTTCTCATCCTTGTGTTTTCTAAGCCTCCAACTCTTCAACACCCCTCCTCTATTACTCCATACAGCTTGATACAGAGAAGTATCGATCCGGATTTCTTCTTCAGTTTGGGCTGAGATCGGCTGAAGGTCTCGCTCTTCTTCTGCACGCGCTCTCTCCTCGGGCGTTGCTAGAGGAGAAAGGAGTTCTTTTTCAGCAGGTTTTTGCTCAGGTTTTCTCTCTATCCCTGTGATACTTTCTGGTGGAATTTCTGGCTCTGGCTGCTTTTTAATGAAGAATGCCTGATAGAGAATCAAAATCAGGAAAGAAAGGACAATTGCTATTAGTACTCTTTTTTCCATCTATGGACCTCTTAAGGAATGAGATCGACTCCTCCTGGGTGAAATGGGTGACACTTGAGAAGCCTTTTCCCTCCTAAAAATACTCCTTTAAGTAAACCATGTTTTTTTATAGCTTCGTAGGTATAGCTAGAGCATGAAGTATAAAAACGGCAGTGACGGCCAAGCAGCGGTGAGATGAACACTTGGTAACATCTTATCAAGAATAAGCTATGTTTTTCATATAGATTATCTATTTTGACCAATGGATCTTATGGCAGCAAAGTAATCTTCCTGAAGCTTGCGCCAGGAGGCCTCAATGATTTCTTTTTTAGCGATGATTAAGATGTCAAAGGGGCTTTCGAGCAAGTCTTTGTTCCTTCGGAAGAGAGATCTCATCTGTCTTTTAAATTTGTTTCTTTTAACGGCATTACCTACTTTTTTGCTGATGACAACAGCCATCCTGGAAAAACTTAAGTCGCTGGAGATATAGATAAGATTGAAATATTTTGCTCTGTAACGGCTGCCCTTTTTGTAAAGATGCAAAAATTCTTTTTTATTTCTTATCCTCTCCTGAGGGCTAAGGGTTTCATTCATTAACCAGCAAGTCTTTTTCTGCCTTTTTGTCTTCGGTTCTTGATGATATGCTGGCCACCTTTAGTTCTCATTCGGACTAAAAAGCCGTGAGTTTTTTTTCTCTTTCTTTTGTTGGGTTGGAAAGTTCTTTTCATGTCTTCTCTTTAACTTTAGAGGAAGTATGTTAATAAACCTGCTTTTATCTGTCAAGTCTGCACAATAATGATTTGACTCTATGGCCATTATTGATTATAATATCAACACGATGGATTCCTTCAAGGTTGGAGATAAGGTTATTTATCCCAATCAGGGGTTGGGTGTTATAGAAGATATCCAGGACGAAAGCCACTATGGGGAAAAATTCAGGATTTATCATTTGAGAATCCTTAACAACAATACTTTAGTGTTAGTGCCTTTTTCCAATGCTGAAGAAATTGGGATCAGAAAACCTGTTTCTGCGGGGCGTGTTAGGAAAATATTTGAATTTATGAGAAACGGAGATGTAGATGTCATGATGAACTGGAAAGGGAGATACAAAGAACATCTCAATCTTTTGAAATCTGGAACAATGTTGGATATGGCTTTGGTATTGAAGAGCCTTTATTATCTCAATTTAGTCAAACCCCTTTCTTTCCGTGAGAAGAAAATGATGGAGAAAGTAACAGAACTTGTCGTAGCAGAAATTTCAGAAGTTTCTTCCCTCCCTTTCTCAGAGATTGAACAAAGACTTATGGAAACTTTATCTCTCTGTTTTAGAGATGTAAATCCTCGCTTGGATTCCTGATTTTCAAAAATATGCTCTTTCCTGCCCTCATCCTTTTTTTTCTATTTATTCTTCTCAGTGCTTTCTTCTCTTCTTCTGAAACATCTTTTATTACAGTTAATCCTTATAAACTTGATTACCTTGAAAAGAAAGGATCAAGGAGGGCAAGGCTTGTAAAAAGCATGCTGGAAAGGGTGGATAACCTTTTAGCGACCATACTCATTGGGAACACTCTAGTTAATGTAGCTGCAGCTTCTATTGCGACATTTATTTTTGTCTCTTTGATTCCGAACAAGAATCACGCGGTTTTATTGGCGACCTTGGCGACGACTTTTTTGATTCTTATTCTCGCTGAAATCACTCCCAAGACTTATGCTGCCTATAATCCCATAAAGCTTTCTTTTTTGTTTGTGCAGCCGATCAGATTTTTTATCCTAATTTTTTATCCTTTTGTTAAAGCCTTTACATTCATTTCCCGATTGATATTTCCCTCCTCTCAGAAAAAGGGAAAAGGATTCCGTCGTTCTCTTAGCACGGAAGAAATAAAAGTTTTATTGACAATGGGGGTAAAAGGGATGTCTTCGTTTCGAAAAAACATGATTTCTGGTGTTCTTGACATCGGCT
>JAUWJP010000221.1 GCA_030607635.1 Candidatus Aminicenantota bacterium | reverse complement strand
CCATCAGCAGGATCTTTCCAGGTAATTTTCTTATAAATATTCAATCCTCCCAGCACAAGTAGAATGAAAACGGGAAGGATTGCCAGATAGATTTTTATTTTCTCGAGATAAATTGCTTTCTGTTTTTCAGGGAATCCAAAAAATTGAATCATTTTGGCAAAAAATATATGCGTACCTTAGTCCAAAATATGTTTTTTTCCAGCCCTGATTGCCCATTTAATGGAGGATTGCTTCAGCAGTTTTTCCAATTCTGGATCTTCTTTTAATCCTAAAGGTTTTGTGTTCCTGGAGAGGATTGTGCTCATATAATCATACTTGGGCTTTTTAACCGGGACATCCTGCGGATAAGCAGCTGAACTTTTAGCTAGAAATAAACCCTTTGAAGAGAGGCCGCTGGGGGAAGTGAATGTAAGAGAAAGAAGGAGGAGGATAAAAAATACTCCTGGGAGAATCTTCTTTTTCATTTTCTTAAGATAAATCTTTCTTCAGCTTTTGTCAACTTTTTCCACGGGCTTTGCTCCGCAAAAATAAGAAGTAGACATTCTGGAAAAATCAATAGTAGACGAAGGTATATCCATTTTTTTTGCCATGAATATTAATCTAAAGGGTTCCGTTCTGGCCTATTCATGCACACATGAGATGGTGAGAATAAGTCATCTTTTCAGGTGAGAAAAAAAGGAGAAAAGTCATTATGTGATTCATCTTTAAGGGCTATTTACTTATGTGGGCATTTTTATTACTTTTAGCTCGATACAGGAGCCTAGCTCTGATGATGCAAGTTTCGAATAAGATTTTTATGGAAAATAAAGACAGGTCCCTTTTTCGCAGGCTGCTTTTTTGGAACAAAAAAAGGAGAGCTCCTATCTTGCTTGTAAACGGAAAGGAAAGAACGACAGTCCCCTCTATGAAAAAAGGGGACAGGCCCCTTTTTGCTGCTGTTTTACCCCTTGCTTACCGTTTACTAGATTTGACAAAAATCAGAGGATAACCTAATATTAATTTAATATTTACTGATATTTAAACAGTAAGAGAAACTTATAAAATTTAAGAGCGATGCCCTATTTTCTTTGTCGATTGGCTACTGAAGAGGGAAGCATTGTTTCTCAGGCTTTTCTTGCCTCTTCTTTTGAAGAATGCAGAAAGCATTTCGAGGAAGAGGGATTTTGTGTTTTATCTATCAAGAGAGATTGGAAGAGGGTCAAGATTCCTGTCCTCCCTTTTGAGAAGAAGATTAAAGATAGGGACTTCATCATGATTAATCAAGAGCTTGTGGCTCTTATCAAGGCGGGTTATCCCATACTCAAGTGTATCCAAATCATATTGAAGCGAGTTAAGAATATTCATCTTAAAGAATTATTGATGAAGGTCGAGAATGAAATTCGGGGAGGTAAATCTCTCTCCGAAGCCTTTGCCCCTTATGAGAAGAATTTCTCTACGGTTTATATTGCCTCTCTTATGGCAGGGGAGCGGAGCGGAAACTTAGCTAGTACGATCAACCGTTACATTGATTATGCAAAAGTTGTTTCCCAGACTAAAGCAAGGATAAGGGCTGCTCTAACTTATCCGACTCTTCTCATTCTGTTTGCTTTCATTCTCCTTATGATCCTGCTCAATTTTATCCTGCCTCGTTTTACTGTTTTTTATGCTGATTTTGATGCTGAACTCCCAGCTATAACCCGTGGACTCTTAGCTTTCTCTCAGTTTTTGAGAACAAATTTTCCTTTTCTGATTGCTTTTGTATTTTTACTGTATTTAGTCTATTCCCTGTTGAAGAGGAACGAAAAAACCCTTGTTATTCGTGATAGAATCAAGCTTAAAATTCCTTATGGAGGCTCAATATTGGTAGAGTCAGGAGTCTCACTTTTTTCTCGGACACTGGGTCTTATTCTTGAAGCAGGGATTTCCCTCGTCTCAGCTGTCGGCATCGCCAATCATGCTGTTCCCAATTATTTCATCATCCAGAAAAGCAGGCAACTGCCTGAGCTTATAAAAGACGGAAAAAGCTTATCTGAATCCCTCTCCAGGATAGACTTTTTCCCGCCCCTTTCTCTTGATATGATTCAGATAGGAGAGGCATCAGCAAATCTGGAAGGCATGTTGAGCGAAGTGGCTGATTACTATGATGGGAAAATACAAGCAAAAATTGACACTTTTGTGTCCCTCATTGAGCCGCTAGTTATCGTTTTTATGGGTTTGATTGTGGCAGCGATGCTTCTCTCTGTTTATTTGCCTATTTTCAATATAATAAGAGTTGTTAGATAATGGCCAAGATTGATAAAAAAGAATCACAGCAGACTTTTCTCTCTGATGAAGAGAAAACTAAAAAATTAGCTACGAGATACAATGTTCCTTATATTGATCTTTCATCCTGCAACTTGAGCCGTGAGCTTGTTCAGTCTTTTCCTGTTGATTTTCTTCATCGGTCGAATTTTATACCTTTTGAAGAGAAGAACAATATTGTGAAAATTGCAGTAGCTGACCCTTCTGATATCGCAACCATAGATGCCATCGAGTCTTATTTGGGGAGAAAAGTGGAGGTTTATGCAGCTCCCAAGACTGCTATAAACGAGGCACTGCGAAAGACTGAAACTGCGCTTCAAGTCCTCAGGGATGCGACTGAAGGATTCGTCATGAAGGTAGTGGAGAAAGAAGGAGGAGAAGAGGAAGAAGTCATATCTGTGGAGACGCTGACCGGACAAGATGGCTCGATCATAAAGCTGGTCAACTCCATAATTTTCACAGCTGTTCAAAAAAGGGCCAGCGATGTTCATGTCGAATCAAAAGAAGAAGGTCTTATCGTCAAGTACCGTATCGACGGAGTTTTAAGTGAAGCCATGTAGACGGTTGACAAGAAATTTCAATCGTCCATCATCTCTAGAATCAAAGTCATGTCTGACCTTGATATTTCAGAACGAAGGGTCCCGCAGGATGGGAGGTTCAGGCGGAGGATCAAGGACAAAACCATTGATTTTCGTATCTCCATCATGCCCAGCATCCACGGTGAAGATGCTGTCATCAGAATTCTCGATAAGGAGATGATCACGGCGGCTATATCGGAATTAAGGATGGATTTGCTCGGCTTTTCAGATGAAGTCCTCAATAATTTCCGAAAATATATCACCCAGCCTTATGGGATGGTTCTTGTGACCGGTCCGACAGGAAGCGGGAAAACAACCACTTTATATGCAGCTTTGACAGAGATAAGAACTCCGGAGGACAAAATCGTTACTATCGAAGACCCTGTTGAATACCAAATAAATGAGATCACCCAGATACCTGTTAATGAAAAAAAAGGGCTCACCTTTGCTCGGGGACTAAGGTCTATCTTAAGGCATGATCCGGATAAGATTATGGTTGGAGAGACCAGAGATCCTGAAACCGCCCAGATTTCTATTCAGTCTGCCTTGACCGGACATCTGGTTTTCACAACTGTTCACGCCAATAATGTTTTCGATGTCGTAGGGCGCTTCCTCCATATGAAAGTTGACCCTTACAGTTTTATTTCAGCTCTGAATTGTATCCTGGCTCAAAGACTTGTTAGAGTCCTCTGCCCTGTATGTAAGACTCCCGTTAAATACAACCGCAAACAATTGCTTGAATCCGCGCTCAGTCCCCAAAAATACAAGGATCGACTATTTTCTGAGGCTCCTGGCTGTGAAGCATGT
>JAUWJP010000048.1 GCA_030607635.1 Candidatus Aminicenantota bacterium | reverse complement strand
TTTTAACGGAAAAGTAGCCTGTCCCCTTTTTGTCAGCCTTTTTGTCAGCTTGATGAATCAAGCGCCTATATTTCCTGCAATAATATCTGTATATCCGCCTTTTTCCTCAGGTTTTTTATCCAATCATTAATCTGAGTTTTAACTTTTTCCTGGATGATAAGGGATTCAAGCAGGTCGAGAATCTCCATCATCGGTCGAGACTCCAATCCCTTCTCTCTTTGAGAAGAGACATAGCTCTGTTTGTAATAGTCCTCGATTTCCTTTAAACTCACAATAATTCGTTGGCCAAATTTCCGAGATATGATTTTTTGATAATTGATTTTCTCTCGGATATAGCCTCTTAAATCATCCCAATCCAGGTCAAACTCTTCAAGCTTTCTACGGACTGGCTCATTACCCAATCTCTCGATTATTCTTGCCTGGAAAGAATCCAACTCCTCCTTTTCTACCAGGACCTCTTCGCCTGCTAAAGCAATAACAAGTTTTTGATCAATCAGCCGCTCCAGTATCAACGGACGAAGGTTTCCAGACCCTTCCTTGAGCTCTTCATCGTGCAGGCCGAATGCCTCTGCAATCCTAAGATCAGTTAATGTTATGACCTGCTCGTTGACCACAGCCACGATCCGGTCTACTGTTTCTGAAAAGCAGTAAACGGTAGAAAGAAATAAAATGACTTTAATTAATTGAAAGAAAAAAGTCCGGGGAAAAATATTCAGTCGTCTCATTTTGGGCATATTTTTAGAAGACATTTCCAATCGTAATAAAAACTAAAGGTTTTCTTTCTCCTTTAGCTGCATCCAAATTCCAGCCGAATTCCAAACGTATAGGACCCAAGGGAGTACGATACCGGATTCCAATCCCCACAGCATCTTGAAGAGCAGTCGGGTTAAAATGCGTCGTTTTCTCGAAAACATTGCCTTTATCGTAAAAAAGAGCCCCTGATAAATCTTTAATCGCGGGAATCAGAGGAAATGTCAGTTCAAAGTTTAACAAAAACAGGGCTTCTCCTCCAACAGGCTTCTGTGAAACCGGGTCTTTTGGACCTAACTCATCAAACTTTGCCCCGCGGAAAGAGTTGCTGCCCCCAGCAAAAAACCTCTCATGAATAGGAATAGACCTTCTGCCTCCTCCCAATCCAAGACGGGAGGTGGCGATAAATGTAACACCGGAAAAAACTGGGATAAAATGCTTATACTTGACGAAGCTTTTTAAATAATTTGACTCAGACTTGAGAAGAGGAAAGGCCCTTTCAAGGACAAAACTTAAAAAAGGCCCTTTCTCCGGATTAAAAGATTCATCCCTTCTGTCCCAGATGAGGCTGCCAGAGATAGAAGTTGCAGAAAAGGGACGATGCTGACGGTCAACTTCTGATTCTTCAACCAGCAGGATAAAAAAATTTGTCCTTGCCCACCTCAGAGTCGTCAGGAACAAAAGATCCTTTGAAACGGACTTTATGGCTGTGAGACTTACACCTTGTCGGACGAAGGTAAAGCTCTCCCGCTCTTCCCTTTCCAGCCATGCATTCATATAGGTGTGCATCGAGAGCCCAAAAAAGTAAGGCTGTTCCCAGGAAAAAACTCCTCTTTTTTCTTTGAAACCGAATTGCCCAACGAGGCTTAGTTGAGCTGCAGAACCTAAAACATTACTCTTTATAAACTCGGCCGTTCCTCTAAGCCTAACCGGGTTATTCCAAAGAGCAAAAGGCTGGCGGTCGCCCCTGGTCTCCAATCCTACACCCAGCCCGGCATAATATCTCTTGCCTTCCCTGACGCTGATGATCAAGTTTTCCCTTTCAATTAAGATGGGAATTTCATCAATTTTCACTTCTGTGAAAATACCCAGCTTTTCAAGCCTTCTTTTCGACTCTCGTATTCGTTCATAGAGAGCATATTCTCCCTCTTTTACTCTAAGCTCTCTGATAATGGTGCGTCTTTTTGTAACAATATTTCCTGTAATCACTATTTTCTCAATATTGACTTTTTTCCCTTCTTTAATACCAAAAAAAACAGAAAAGAGATTCTCTCCTATTCTTTCAATCCTGGCCCTAATTTCAGTTCCTCTAACGCCCTGGTGCAGATAAAAGTTACCAAGTCTTTCCGTGTCTTTCTGGAGGTTGGGCTGGTAGAAAAATCCGCCCTCAAAGCTGCTTATTTGCTTAAGAAGGGTTTCTTTGCTAAACAGGTTTGTTCCTTCAAAAGATATCTTTTCAATCTTCTCCTGGGCTCCTTCCTCGATAAAAAAATGGGCTCTTACCGTTTTTCCCCGCGGAAAAAAATTCAAATTTACTCTTGCATCAGGAAATCCTCTGGTCTTATAAAGAAATACTATCTCCGCGGGCAATCCAAACAGTCTTTCCCCGTCTATCCAGTTCAAAAAAGGAGCATTTGCCTCTGAGGCAAGCTCTTCTGTTAACTCTTCGGGGGTAAAATATTTCAACCCTTCAAAAGAAACATCCTTAATCTTGAATTTCTCGCCCGGGCTGACTTTATAAACAACGCGCATCTCGTTATCCGTTTTTTCAATGGACGAAGCGACAAAACAAAAAAGATAACCTTTTTTCCTCAGGTATGCTATAATTTTTGCTGCTCCTTCGGCGAGTCCCCACTCTTCAAATATTCTTGGCTCCCAGATTGGTTCCAGAAGCCTCAAAGGAACTTGCGCTCCTTCTACAACAATCTCTATTTTCTCATGAGGGATAATTCTTAAAGAAAGGTAAGCACTCCGCTCCCTTTCATCAAATCTAACTTCTTCGACATCAATCTCTGTTCTTTGATAGCCCTTCGAACCATAAAATTCTTTAAGCCTTGTAAGGCCCTCATCGAGAGCTGAGGGAACGTATACATCCCCTTCCCTGATTTTCATTTCTTTCTTCAACTCAGCTTCGGGGAGAATCTTCTCTCCTGAAAAAGCAATTTTCTTGATAATGTACCTTCTGGCAGAGCGAATCTCAAAAATCACTTTAACTGTGGGACTTCTGGAATCTCTCTCGGCAAAAGTCTCAATCTCAGGCTGAAAATAGCCTTTCTTGGTAAGAGCTTCCTTTAATTCTCCAACAGCCTTGCTCACCTTCTCATCGGAGAAAAAACTCCCCTCAGATAAAGAGAACAAGCTTTCCTTTAGGTTTTTACGAGAGACCTTTCGTCTTCCCCTAAAGATAATCTTTCGTATAAAAAACCGCCTGGTCAGAAGAAAAGTTAGCTGGATTTCCTGCTCTCCCTCCTTCAAAACTTGAACATCAGAGAAAAGCCCGGTCCTGTAAATCTGTTTAATGCTGTTGGTGATCTTTTTTAAAGAGAACTCCTGTCCTTCCTTTACAGGAATCAATTCTCCCATATCTTCACCGTCTGGTTGGCCGTCAATCCAGACAGACACTTTAGCTATGAGAGGAGAGGGCTTTTGAGAGAGGGAAACAGATTCCTGGGGTAAAAAAACAATAAAGAAGAACAGGAGAAAAAATTGTGCTTGTTTTTTTTCTCCGAAGCTAAAATCTCTTATGAATTTTAACATCAATACTAATGCGACCCTCTTCATTGCGGGTTCCGACAAGAGAGAGATCATCCGTCAGTTCCCATTCCAACCGTGCAATCTCCTCTCTTTGGGTTCTAAGATTGGTAGAATAAAGAATAAAAAAGTTTCTCGATATTTTCTTTCCTACAGTCAAGCGAGCTGCCATCTCGGGAGAGGAACCCAAGATAAAAGGATCGATTCTGAAGCGATCAATGACGAAAAGGCCCTCAGCACGCTTCTTTGCTTCTTCTGAAAGCTGAAAAGACACAAAAGAGTAAGTAGTTAACAGTGTGCTTGTATCATAAGAATAAGTGCGCTTGAAAGACTCTCCTAAGGCGAGAAGAGCCAGGACATCTTCTGGCGGTAATGGGGGCGAAGAGCTCAATTCTGGAGAGAGGCGGTCAACCGGGCCATCAAGAGAAAAAGTCACCCTATAATCTTTGACGTGTGTTTCTCCTTTAAAGCTTAAATAAGGTTCAGTGGCCGCAGGATTGATAAAACTCAAGCGTCCATTTAGTATTTTAAATTTTCTATCCTGAAAATAGACTTCTCCATCTATAGCTTCGATATCGCCAAGCACCACTGGCGTTATCACACTGCCTGTTAGAGTCAGATCAAACCTGCCTCTAGCCATGCCTAAAGAGTTCTCCATCCACGCATTATCATCTGCTCTAAGTCGAATGTTCAGAGTAAGGTCATCAAAAAAGCCTGGCTCTTCTCGAGGCTGATAATAAGGGGTTGAATAGAAAGTAAATTTCTCGTCAACTTCACGCCTCCAGGAAAGCTTTTGAGCTAACAAATCTCCTTCCAAAACAAAGCGATTAGAATCCTTTATGAGATTCAAAGAACCATCAGTCAAGGCTCTGGTCCTTTCTAAGGGAGAAAGAAGCAGATTTTTCCCCTCTATTTTGAGGTCAATATTCTCAATCCTGCCGTTTCCAAATTCCAACTCACCATTTCCCTGAACATCACCTCCGCCTAATTTGGCCTGAAGGGAGCGAAAAGAAACCTTGTTGTTTTCAATAAACATCAACCCGGAATAATCTCTCAAAGCGTGGGCAAACCGCTCCAGCGGAAAAACCGACCCTTGAAAATCAATAGCTCCTTTAATCTGAGGAGAGCCTTTTCCGCCTCTAACTTCGCCCAGATAATTAACGCGCCCCTTGGCCCCTTTCCACGGGAGCAGGAGATCGAGATTGGTGACGCTTCCTCTTATATCGACAGAAAACATTTCATCATCAGCAGGGATGGGGAGTGCGAGTGAAATATTAAACTCATTTTTACCTGGAAGGAAATTTCCGTTTAACTCCACACCAAGCCTTCCTTCCGAGTAGCCAAGCTTCGCCTGTCCCCTTGCTTCGGTTTTCTGAAGATGAATATAGTGCAAATCCTTAATTTCAAAATTGCCCAGGGCCAAGTCCTGACCGAGGACGCCTTTTCCCTTAAGGCTGAATCCCAGGCTTCCCTTGACGTCAGCATAAAGGGAAGAGAGGTCGATATCCTCTCCACGGATATCGATGTCGAAATCTTCAGCTCGAAGGTCTACACCGGCATTTCCTTTTACAACGCCCCCATGCAAATAAAATTGAAGCTCGGAGAAAGAGAGAGCATCGCCCTGCCATTCCAGTTTTCCGCTTATGTCTCTCAGGTTCTTGCCTGCGAATTTCATCGATGAACTGGAGAAGGTACTTTTAAGCTGAATATCCTCATTTTTTTGCTTGACTTCAAAATTTCCTGAAACCTCTCCTTGGAGAGGAAAATCAATGTCAAAACCCGGGAAAATTCTTTCAATAAGACCTCGATCAAGTCGAATATCAACTTTCAGCCCTTCCGGGCTCGAAAAGAGGCTAATTTTCCCTTTCATGAAAGGATCATCTATCCTGAATCTCCCAAAAAACTCATTCCCTATTAGCTCGACTTCACCTTCGACCGAATCTGCATCGAATCTATCATAGCCTCCAGGAGTGAAGGTGAAATCTGCCTTAATCTGAGGGAGATCATAATCACCAAAGATATGAATATTGCTCTTGCCTTTCCCTCTTATCTCGGGAAAATCGAAATTTTGTGAAAGTATCACAGATATAAACTGTCGAGCCTGCTTCACATCCTTGATCTCGCCTTGAATGGTTACGTCCAGCTCCTTCCCAACTTCTGCTTTTCCTTCAACGTTAATCTGGCCAAAACTAGAGGAAAGATCTTGAGAAGAAAATGTAAACTCATTCTTCCCGTCCCAGTTGAATTTAACCCGGCCGTCAAAAGGAAATCGACCCGACTCGACTTCGAAATTCTCTTCCCTGAATTCTACAACCGCTTGAAGTTTCTCGTTTTCAATCGAGAAACTTCCCCAGGCAGGAGACTTTACGGGCCAGGGCAGGGAAAAATAATTCATTATAGGATCCAGGTGAACTCCTTCAGCTTCTCCCGCAATTCTATCTTCTTCCAGATGAATTCTTACAAATTCAGGCAGCATTGATTTCTTCTGGATATTAAACTCTACAGTTTTAGCGGCATTTTCGTTAAAATCGATTTCTCCGTTTACTTTTCCCAGGAAGTCTCTGTTCAAGATAAGACTCTCGCTCGAAAAGTTCCCTTTAAAAGCAATCCCTTCGCTACTTCTGGTAAGAATTCCTGCTCCTTCAACCTCCCCCTCCCAATCAAAAGGAAGATGAAGAAAATCGACAACGAATGAAGCTGTTGCTTTCAAAGAAGTCTCCAGGCGTAAATCAGGGTTTAACGGATTGAGCAAGCTCCCTTCGGCTTTCAGGCTAAAATCAGAACCATCGATTTCAATTCTTTTTATGATGATCTCTTTGCCGCGTCTATTGACAGAAAGACTCACTTTTCCCTCTACCTGCGGCAGGGTTGGGTCCAGTGATAAGATATTCTGCTCTGCTTCTGCTTGAAAAGAAAGATCACCTTTTTTCTGGGAAAAACGGGCATTAATATTCCTGGACTGAAAACTCACTTCTTTTCCCTGAAAATAGAATTCCCCTTCCTTTATCGATCCTGCTTCTACCGAAAATGGAAGAGAAAAGCTGAATTCTCTCTTTTCTTTTCCCTTTTTGGCAGAGGTACCATTTAGTCTTAAGATCGGGCGTTCGATAGAAACATTGAAGGGTCTTTCCCTGTTTAACAACGATCCATAAGAGATTCTTACAGCAATTTTTTTTGCAGAAAACAAGGGCAAAGGAGTGCGTGCTCTCACATCTTCTAAAATGAGAACAGGAGGGAAAACAGACACGTAAAGGTGGGAGTATTCAAAGCTTGATTGTACTTTTTTCGTTATCCGGTTAAGAAGAATATTTTTGATGACCACTCCTGATCCTGCCAAAAAAAGGACTATAACGAAAAGAATGACGAGTAATCTAAGCTTTTTATGTGCCTTCATGATTATTCTCTAATTACCCAGCAGAAACGAGATCTGCTGATATTTATTTACCAAAAATATAAATTTAAGGGCAATTTTATATTATATCACGGTTAGTACCTTGTATATAGCTCCTTGCGGGGTCAGTCGCCGACTTTGCCTTTTACGTCGACAGACCAATCAAATAAATACGATACAGAGGATTTATTTGGTTTACCCTTAGCCAAAGGCAGTATTTACGGCTATATAAGAAAGGAAGAATATAACAATTTATCCGAGGAATTTAAAAAGCACTATTCGCCTGTCGTAGAAACAGAGAGCTTCTTAATGGGTTCTGACCCCGTTCCTATTCGACAGAAAAGAGGAGGGAGCCGGCTTCCACGGAATCACCGGCCGCAGGATTTATCTTTGTTATTATCCCGGGTTGAGGGGACTTAATCTCATTCTGCATCTTCATGGCCTCCAGGATTAAAACAGCCTGTCCTTCCTTTACCTCTTCCCCTTCTTCGACAAAAACCTTCACTATTCTCCCCGGCATGGACGTCTTGACATCTCGCTTCTTGGGCTTTGCTCCTTTCCTCCCTAAAATCTCCGAAACAGACTTCTTCTCTATCTTGAAAAATCGTCCATTCACATAAACAGAATGAGATGAAGAATTTGAATTGATTATAACGTTGTGAATTTTGCCGTCTATGTTCAGAAGAATCTCATCGGATCTTAAGAACTCAACTAAAACATGATATTCTCTTTTTCCGAGAGAAACCAGAATATCATTCTTTACTTTTTCTTCCAGGTTTAGCGTGAACTCTTTATCATCAAGCCAAAGTGAAAAATTCATTTTACAGCCTGTCGGAAAAGTTTTGTAATCTCCCCTGAAATTTCCAATTGCTCTCTTTTCTTTTGGGTGCAGACGCAGGGCCTGATTTTCTCTCCGCATAAGTTTTTATTCCTGCTGCTATCAAGGCCACTACCTCCTCTTCTGGTCCTCCCCCGTCTTTTTCCTTCTCAAGATTGGCGATGAAATGGGTATTGTAATCGCCCGCAAGGAATTCCGGGTGAAGAAGAATCCGTCTGAAAAAAGGAATCGTCGTTTTTATACCATAGACCTGGTATTCGGATAAAGCTCTGAGCATTCGATGAATGGCTTCAACTCTTGTGCTTCCCCAGGTAACCAGCTTGGAAAGCAGGGGATCGTACTCAAGCGGCACTTCATATCCTTGGTAGACTCCGTTATCATCCCGAACACCCAATCCTCCCGCAGGGGTTCGGAGATGAATTATTTTCCCGGGGGAAGGCATAAAATCATTTTCCGGATCCTCGGCATATATTCGGCATTCCAGCGAGAATCCTTTGGGCTTTATATCCTCCTGGCTAATACTTAACGGAAAGCCTGCTGCTATTTCAACCTGGCTCTTGGCAAGATCAATGCCCGGTACCATTTCTGTGATTGGATGTTCCACTTGAAGCCTGGTATTCATTTCTAAAAAATAAAACTTTTTCTTTTTATCAACCACAAATTCCACCGTTCCGGCATTCCTGTAGTTCACCGCAGCTGCTGCTTTCACAGCGATCCGTCCCATTTCTTCCCGCATCTCATTATCAATGAAAGGAGAGGGTGTTTCCTCCAGTACTTTTTGGTATCGTCTTTGAATAGAACACTCCCTTTCTCCCAGATATACAATATTCCCAAAATTGTCAGCCAGGATTTGAATCTCGATATGATGTGGCTCGTCGAGATATTTCTCGATATAGATGGTAGGATCAGCAAAACTCTCTTGCGCTTCAGACTGGGCCAACCTGAAAGATGAGATAAGGTCTTTCCTTTTCCTCACCAACCTCAAACCCTTGCCTCCACCACCAGCCGTTGCTTTAAGCAGGACAGGAAAACCTACCTGTTCAGCTTTCTTCTTTAAATCTTTCTCATCTTTTAAAGGCTCAAGAGTACCCGGGATAACCGGCACTCCGGCTTTGGTCATCCTCGTCCGGGAAGTTGTTTTATTTCCCATGATTTCCATAGGCTCAGAGGGGGGCCCGATAAAGACAATCCCTTCTTCCTCGCATCTTCCCACTAAGCCAGGATTTTCAGCCAGAAATCCATAGCCGGGATGGAGAGCCTCAGCTTCGCTCTTTTTTGCAACTTCAATTATTTTTTCGATATTGAGATAACTCTGGGATGGTGCTGATTCACCAATATAATAGGCTTCCTCAGCCAGCCTTACATGAAGGGCTTTCCGGTCTGCCGCTGAATATACGGCCACAGGAACAATGCCCAACTCACGACAAGCGCGGATTATCCTGA
>JAUWJP010000276.1 GCA_030607635.1 Candidatus Aminicenantota bacterium | reverse complement strand
GAATTGCCAAGGATTTCGCTGAGTTTGAATCAGAGGCTAAAAAGATAAGCTATCCGGTTATGATTAAAGCGTCTGCAGGCGGGGGCGGAAAAGGAATGAGAGTTGTTTATGATCCAAGAGAATTGAAATCCTCTCTTGAGGCGGGGAGGCGAGAAGCAAAGTCAGCCTTTGGCGACGAGTCTGTTTATCTGGAAAAGTTCATAGAGGAGCCGAGGCACGTGGAATTTCAAGCCTTAGCCGATAATTATGGAAATATAGTCCATCTTTTTGAACGAGAGTGCTCAATACAGAGGAGACATCAGAAAATAGTAGAGGAGACTCCTTCTCAAGCTTTGGACCCAGAGCTTCGGGCTCGTATGGGGGAGATGGCTAAAAAAGTCATCCAGGTCTCCGGGTATAATAATGCGGGAACGGTCGAATTTCTCCTGGATAAAGACAAGAATTTTTATTTCCTGGAGGTTAATGCCCGTCTTCAGGTTGAACATCCTGTAACTGAGATGACAACAGGCACGGATCTGGTCCACCAGCAGATTTTAATTGCTTCAGGAGAAAAACTTCCGTTTAAGCAGGAAGAGATACTCCAGAGGGGTCATTCCATCGAATGCCGAATCTATGCCGAAGACCCGCACCAAGATTTCCTGCCTTCTTCTGGAAAAGTTCTCTTCCTTAAGGAACCGGTAGGCCCTGGCGTTCGTCATGACTGCGGAATTTATAGCGGCTGCGAGGTGCCGATATATTACGATCCGATCTTGGCCAAGGTGATCGTCTGGGCAGAAAACAGAGAAATAGCCTGCCTCAGGATGATTAATGCCCTGGATGATTATGTTGTTCTGGGAATAAAGACAACCATCCATTTTCTTAAAGAGGTCATCAGCCATCCTCAGTTCAAGGCTGGGAAGACCACTACCAGTTTTATCAAAATGTATTTTGATGAAGGGAAAGGAAAGAAAAAAACAGATAAAAACCTGAAATTGGCTTTGATAGCCTCAGCCTTTGATAGTCTTGATAAAACGCATGTAAGAAGAGCCGGTGAAGCTGTAGAAAAAGAAGTTTTTTCTCCCTGGCTGATGCTCGGGAAATGGCGACTAGGGGAAAGGAAGTAAAGTGGAGTTCGAATTCTTAATAGACAGCACGTTACACAAAATATCCCTCGAAAAGAAGGAGAATATCTTCATAGTCTCCGATGGAGAGAAAACCTATGAGGCAGATATCCGCTTTATCTCTCCAAATATTATTTCTATTCTAATCGAAGGGCGTTCCTGTCGAGTGTATTTTGCCAGGGATAGAGAAAAAAGGTTGCTTTCCCTTGAGGGACAGCAGTTCACAGTTCAAGAACCTCTTGAGGGTGGAGAGGGTTTACAGAAAGATGAGGTAAGATCTCGAGAAGATGAGTTAATGGTCAAAGCTCCGATGCCTGGAAAAGTCATAAAAATCGATGTTTCGGAAAAGGAAGAAGTCAGGAAGAATCAAACTTTGGTCGTAGTAGAAGCGATGAAGATGGAAAACGAGATGAAATCTACTATCGATGGTTATGTAAAGAAGATTTTTGTATCAGCTGGGGACCTGGTCGATTCTGAGAAGCCCCTGATTGAGCTCGAGATTAAAGAATAAAAATTAAAACATAGGGGTCAGGTCTCTATTTTTGCGCATCTCATCATTTATCGTTTTTCCCCTCTTGAAGCATTTTTCTTAAATACCCTACATGCGATATAATAGATACATAGATATACAATAGACCAATAAATCAAATTATTTTGCAACTTTTTCAGATGAAAGAAAGTTTAAAGAAAGTGAGGATGGATGAACAAGAGCTGGTACGCCAAATTCAGGAAGGTGACGAGATGGCCTTTGCAGAAGTAGTCAATATTTACAAGGATAAGATAGTAAATTTTCTCTGCAAACTCACGGGTGATTATCAGAAAGCAGTGGATTTATCTCAAGAGACTTTCATGAGAGTTTATTTTAAAGCCCATCAATATAGACCAGTAGCTCCTTTTTCTTCCTGGATTTATGCCATTGCTTCAAACCTAGCCAAAACAGAGATGAAAAAAATGCGAAAATATGCAGTTATTTCCCTTGATGAGGTTCAGAACAGAGTTCCTATCGAGGCGTATAGAAAAAATCCTCCTGATTCAGGCCTGACCCGAAACCTAAAAAAAGCATTAGACTCTCTCCACCCCCGTTACAGAATACCAGTGATTCTCAAAGATATAGAAGGCTTCTCTCAGGAAGAAATTGCTCAGATCATGAAAAGGCCCCTCGGTACCATAAAAGCAAGGATCAATCGAGGAAGAAATTATTTAAAAATAGAATTAGAGAAAGCCTCAGGCGTGGAAAATTCTTTCACGAAGAAAGAGGAATATCAAGATGGATGTGCCTAATCTTTTAAAAAAGTTAGAGAGGGTCAAAGCCCCTCCTGATTTTGAACAAAAAATACTGGCTCAGCTCTCTGTGAGGAAAAGGAGAAAGCTGAGGATAAAGTACCTTCGTCTCTCATTAGCAGGTGCTTTTAGTGCTGCCCTAGTGTTTTTTATGGCAGTGAATGTTTTCATCCTGCCTAAAAAGGGCCCCCTAGAAGTTGCTGATTTCGAGAACGGCCTCGCCTCTCCCTCAACATTCCAAAGAAGAGAAGAGCCAGGAAAAGGAGAAACTATCCCCATTATTGAAGCCGTGGATTATGCTGGGGAAATCCAGTCTGCTTCTCGAGAACCTCAGACAATATATATTCTGGAGCAGGTTTCTGAAGGTACTAGCACAAAAATCAAATATTAAGGAGGTTAATTAAAAATGACCAATAAACTCAAAGTTATTATCGTGCTGTCAGCATTTTTAGTTGCGCTTTTTCCAACCCTGAATGCAGAGTCCAACGCAGGTTTGCGTGGTGAAGCGGAGATTGAGGATGTAACCAAGAAAGTCTATCCGTCTTTTGTTAATGTTCAATTAAGTAACAGCATAAGAACCGTCGCGACAGGTGTGTTATTGATAAAATTGG
>JAUWJP010000006.1 GCA_030607635.1 Candidatus Aminicenantota bacterium | reverse complement strand
CCTCATGTTGGATTGAAGAGGTAGGAACTTTTTCTTTCTCTAGCTCTTCCTGTGAATAAACATTGAAGCGCAGTATTGTTAAAGCGAGGACAAAACAAAGGACTTTTTTAATCATAATCTATACCTCCTATTCTTTTTGCCCCCGCATTGTGCTTCAAAGGAGAAAAGCTTAAAATTTTGCTTGCTTTATTTTTCAGGGGAGGGACAAGCAAAAAAAAACCACCCTACCTTCCTCCCGAAGATGGGTTTCAGAAGTTTAAAGGGGGTTTCCTGACTCTCGGATCATCCTCATTCCAGGCCTTCCCGTCCTCTAAGAGTGGACAGTGGCGTGATTTGGAATTCGTACCGATTACAGTAGCGGGGGCTGTGTCCGCTTCTCACGGACTTCCCTTGCCTTTAAACCTGAACCTAAATTGTCAAAGAAAATTAATTTTCTCATAATAATCTAATGGGATGCCTCCTTTCTTGTCAAGGTTTTTCTTTAGGGTCGTTATGTAATAATTATTTGTGAAGATCGATAGGAAAAATAATGTAGGGACAGTTCTCCCATTCCCCCAAAGGCCGATTATGGTATTTTAATGGAATGAATTAGATTAGCCCTTGAGATTACACAAATCAAGTCTGTTCAGTTTTTCTGTCTATTCAATCTGTTCCGAAGAGATGATAGCAGAATGCTATATAACTCATTTGACTTTCGAAACGAAGAATATTATTTTTAAATAGACTCACAAAGGAAGTTAATATGGCGAAAATAACAAGGTTCAGCGTTTCTGCTGAGGCAGAATTACTAGAAAAATTTGATGGGATTATAGGAAAAATGGACTACAAAAGTCGTTCAGAAGCGATTCGGGACCTGATTAGAGAGCGTTTGGTTTCTGAGGAGTGGAAAGAGGAGGAGAAGGAAACCGTTGGGATCCTCGGGCTCGTCTATGGACATGAAATCAGGGAATTAACAGAGACCTTAAACCGAATCCAGCATCAATACATCGAGACGATTATCTCTTCTGCTCATATTCATCTCAATCATCATAATTGCCTAGAAGTTATCATATTAAAGGGGAAAAGTGTGTTGATAAAAAAAATTGCCGATGAGCTCCTGAGCACGAGAAACGTGAAACATGGGAAATTGATTATGACCACTACAGGATCGGGAATAGACTGACTCAAGTAACTCCGCAACTCTGTGACTCTGAGGTTTCGTTCATTATGTCTATTTCGTCTGTTTAGGTCTATTTGCTTATCTTTTTCTAAAGCGATGCTCCTGATTTAGTAGTTTGCGGAGTCACTGTAATAAAAAAATTGTCTGTCCTTTTTTTACTCCTGCCCTTAACATTCATAAATGATTTTTAATTAAGAGCATCAAAAAAGAGGTTGACATTTGTGGAAAAAGTATTACTATTTTAAAATTAGTAACACTTTAAAGAAGAAGAATGTCCATAAAAAAATATTTTTTGCCTTTGTTTTTTCTGGTTTTTACTGGGTTCATCAACGGATTAGCTTTCGAAGAGAAAGCCAGGGATTCTGAAAAAAAGAAGAAAGAGGCAGAGTCTCTTTTCCATCCCCGTGAGGAAATTTTAGTCACAGCCACCATGACGCGTAAGGCTGTTAAAGATTGCTCGGCCTCTGTAAGCGTTGTTGGCGAAGATGACTTAAAAGCTATATCCGCTAGTAGTGCACTAAATATTTTGAGTTTCTTACCTGGTGTATTTATCCGGCGAACGGGTAATTTTGGAAGAGCTGATGTGGATATAAGAGGGCTTGGGCAGAGAGGCCGAAGGATTGCCATTCTTGTGGATGGACGTCCCGAAAAGATGGGGTTATTTGGCTGTGTCGTAACCCACACTTTTCCTCTGGATAATGTTGAGAGGATTGAGGTCGTCAAGGGGCCTTCTTCTGTTCTTTATGGTTCAGATGCTTTAGGGGGTGTTGTCAATATTCTTACCCGGAAGCCAAAAGAGGGTTTTGAGACCGATTTCAGCGCTTCTTATGGGAGTTTTAATACCCAGCAGTATAACCTTCGTCACGGAGGAAACTTGAATAGATTTAGCTACTATCTCAGTTTGGACAGAAGGACGAGCGATGGACATAGGCAAAATAATGGATATACAGGAAACGCTTTTACAAGCAAAGTGAGCTATGATTGGACAAAAAAGCTTCAGGTACGCTTTCAAGCGAAATATTTTCGGGGGAAAAAGTACGAGACGGGTTCCATCGCCTTTCCTCTTTCTGATTTTTGGAACGATTATGAGCGGGGCGCTGTGGATTTTAGTATGAGGAGGAAAGGGGATAAGGATGAGTTCTTTTTAAAGCTCTACAGAAATTTCGGGCATCACCAATTTTCTGATGGCTGGCACTCCAGGGATTATGTCAATGGCGGAGTTTTCAGATACACAACCCGCAAAATTGCGAACAATGAATTGACTCTTGGAGCTGATTTTAGGATTATTGGGGGGAAAAGCTAGGCTTGGCCCAAGGGCCGCTGGGAAAAAAATGAGGCTGCTGTTTTCTTCCAGGATGAATATGTTCTCTGGAACAGATGGATTCTCTCCGCAGGTATTCGCCTCCACAGGGATTCTATTTATGGAGAAGAGATTTGCCCCCATTGGGGAGTTGTTTTTCAGGCCAATGAAAAGACTTCCTTTAGAGGAGCTATCAACAAAGGATTTCGCTCCCCTCACCTTAACGAACTTTATATGCTTCCTCCTGCAAACTCAGAACTGAAGCCGGAAAGAGTCTGGAACTATGAAATTGGTTTTGACCAGGAAATTGCACACTGGCTCACTCTGAACGGGTCTTTTTATCAAATGAAGGGCTCCAATCTTATTGAAACACACGCCAATCCTTCTCCTCCACCAACGTTTAAATTTATGAATACAGGAGAGTTTGTATTCAAAGGAGCAGAATTTAGTGTGAGAGCTGATTTCAGTCCAAATCTCTCTGCTATCCTGTTTTATACATATCTCGATCCTGGAGAAAAGACCAAGGGAAGGCCGGGCCAAAAATTTGACTTTTCCTTACGCTTCAGGGAAAAATCCCTTTATGTTTCTCTTCAAGCTCAGTATGTAACGGATTATTTTGCCGATGATTTTTCCCTAAACCTGCTGTCCTCCTACTTCCTTTTAAACTCGAGGTTAAATATAAAAGTTTCCCCTGCTTTAGAGCTTTTCCTCGATATAAACAATATCCTGAATAAAGATTACATGATTTATGTTGACCTTCCTGGTCTTGCTGCAGGGACTTACCTTATGCCGGGAAGAAGCCTGAATCTGGGCATAAGGATAAAGCAGTGAAGTATTCAGGCCGCGACCTCCTTCTGGGAGGATTGTTTTTGGCTTTAGCTTTGGTTCTCCCCTTTTTTTTCCATGCAGTAGGGCTGGGAAGCGTTTTCTTGCCGATGTTTTATCCGATCATTCTCGCTGGGTTTTTGGTAGCTTTTCCTGTTGCCGTGGTCGTAGGATTTATCTCCCCTTTGATATCTTCCCTCTTGATAGGGATGCCTCCTCTTTTTCCACCTATTGCCTTTATCATGATGGCTGAGGGTGTGGTTTTGGCCGGCATTCCAGCTCTTATTTATCAAAAGTCTAATATTAAGATATTGCCCACTTTAATCATCACGATTTTTGCCGAAAGATTAGTTTTGCTCGCAGCAGTTGTCCTTTCTGCTAAGTGGCTTGATCTACCAGAGGGGGTTTTAGGGTTAGCCTCACTTCTTCGCGGTCTGCCGGGAATTATCATCATTTTTATTATCATTCCTCCCCTCATTAAAAAATTAGAGAGAAAAATGCGAACCATGGCAATAATGGAATAATTTTCTTTTTTGGGTGGTGTATCATGACGGATAGAAAAAAGTTTTTTGGTGAAATTGCTCAAGACTGGGAGAGAGAACACCAGAACAATAAGGAAAGAGGACGCTTAAGAAAGCTTTTTAAACATTTCCTGCTGAGCAGAGAGGACTGGATTATGGATGCAGGGTGCGGTACCGGTCGTCTCGTCCCTTTTATCCTGGAAGCAGTTGGAGAGGAAGGAATCCTGGTCGAATCAGATTTTTCAAGAGAAATGTTGAAAATAGGAAAGGACAAATACAAACAGAAAAATCTTTACTTTATCCAAGCCGATGCTCAAATGATTCCTTTAAGAGAAAATATTTTTGATGCCGTCGTCTGCTTTGCACTCTTTCCTCATCTTCCTGATAAGGCCAGAGCCCTTATGGAGTTTCGCCGAATCTTGAAACCTGGAAAGCCTCTATATATTGCCCATCTTATGAGCCGTGAGGAACTCAATCGGTTTCACTCCCAGGTCAAAGGACCTGTAACCCAAGACTTCCTCCCAGCGAGAGAGGAAATGGAAGAGCTTTTTTCTTCAGCCGGATTTCGAGAATTAGTCATAAAAGATGAGCGATCTCTTTATATAGCCCGGGCAAAAGCATGACACCCTTTTTTTTCTCTGAGGAAGACAACTCCAGGGCGAGTTTTCTTCATCGGTTTGACCCGCGGGTGAAGATCATTTCGTTTTTTTTCCTGATTGCGGCTATTGTTTTTACTTCATCCCATGATCATTATAAGTTTTTGGTTTACTTTTTTATGCTGGTCTTTATGACTGTTCTTTCCCGCATTCCTTTTAAAGATCTGGCCAGAAGGCTCGTGCTTATTTTTCCTCTCCTAATTTTTCTAGCCGCCTCGCTAATTTTCTTTGAAAGGAATCCATTCTCAGAGAACCTTGATATTCTTTGGAATCTTTTTGTTAAATCTATCCTTTGCTTTCTTTGCCTAGCCGTCTTGATTTTAACCACAGAATTTTATCATCTGGTGCAGGGCTTGGAGCACTTAAAGGTGCCCCGAATAATCACTTCCCTTTTATCTTTTGCCTATCGCTACAGTTTTCTTTTTGCCCAAGAAGCTGAAAGACTGAGAAGAGCCAAAGAGTCAAGGAGTTTTGGAAACAGAAAGAAATTGGAAGAAGTGAGCACAGTTACACACATTGTCCCCCATCTCTTTTTCAAAACCTTTGAGAGAAGTGAAAGGATTTATGCCTCTATGCTTTCAAGGGGCTATGAGGGGAAAATACAGACGTTGAGTTTTTTTCGATTGGGAAAGAGAGATTTTTTTTTCATTTTTCTTTTCCATATTTTTTTAGCTTTTGTTGTGATTGTCCTATGAACGAAAGAGTAATCGAGGTCGAAAATTTAAATTTTTCCTATCCAGATAAGACTATTGCCTTAAGAAATATGAATTTTTCTGTCTCCAGAGGAGAAAGCCTTGCCATCATTGGACCAAATGGTGCGGGAAAATCAACCCTTCTTCTCCATTTGAATGGAGTCCTGAGAGGAGAAGGGACAGTTAGAGTTTTGGGTGAGAAAATTTCAAAGGAAAATCTCAAGAGAATTCGAGAAAAGGTCGGAATGGTCTTTCAGGACCCAAACGATCAATTGTTTATGCCCACAGTCTTTGATGATGTCGCCTTTGGTCCTTTAAATTTATATTTGGAACGTGAAGAGATTGAAAAAAGAGTGGACAGCATACTCAAAGAGTTAGGGCTTGAAGGGTATGGGAAAAAATCTCCATCTCATTTGAGTTTGGGTGAGAAAAAGAAAGTTTCTTTAGCAACTGTTTTGGTTTTAGAACCTGAAATACTTGTTCTGGATGAACCGACAATCAGCTTAGACCCTGGTACCAAGAGAATTTTTATCGATATTTATAAAGATATCAAAAAAACAAAATTGATCGCTACTCATGATTTAGACCTTGTCTCGCAGCTCTGTTCCATAGTCGTATTGATGGACAAAGGAACGGTGATTGCTGAAGGAGCCTGTCGGGATATATTAAGGAATAAGAAATTACTAGAAGATCACAGTCTTGAAGTTCCTGCTTCTTTGGCTTTGAATAGACTTAAAAGACAAGAATGAAAGAAGAGAACAGGCTGTCATTTTTTCTAAGGAGAAAAATGACAGCCTGTTTAATGGGATAAATCAGTAAATAAAGGGATTTATTTTAAACTCCCTGAAAAAAGGAGGGGTACCAAGGAGGGGTTTCCCGTTGATTTGCTCGTCGATCTGCTTCATTTTTGTTTTCCATATATAAATACGTTAAATATCAAAGAAAAGTTGCAAGTTTGTCTGAATAATTATCAATTCTAGTAATTATTATTGAAATAGATGATTGATTATCATAGGAAATGTCTTATTTTTTATTTATCTGCCAGAATTATTTTTCCTGATAAAAAGGAATTATTTGGGTTTTTTAAGGCAAGGAAGATAGAAAAGAAACTGTGTTTTGATTTTGTTTTTTGGGTCCCAACCAAACGAATTTATATTATATCATAAATGATAATCAAATTGCAACATATTTTTACTAATTTTTTAAAATCAGTTATTTTGACCATCTCTTGGCGCATTTTTTGCCCTATTTCAAGCCTTTTTGGCCGTATTTTCAGAGTTATGAAAAAAAGGCTCGATTCCTTAGGCCTTTTGACTAACAGAATTATATTATTTAGAATGACCCAGAAGGCTATCGTGAAAGAAAAAGAGTTTATTCTTTAAAGAAAAGGAGTGACATCATGGATAAGGAATTATTCAAGGAATATGGCTATAAGTTCGTAGATTGGGTGGCCGATTACATGGCCGAGCTGGAAAAATTTCCTGTTCTTTCTCAGGTTAACCCTGGTGAGATTCGGAATAAGCTCCCGCTTGAACCGCCGGGTCAGGGGGAGCCCATGGAGAGGGTTTTCCATGATTTTAAAAAGATTATACTGCCGGGCATAAGCCACTGGCAGCATCCTTCCTGGTATGCTTATTTTCCTGCCACAAACAGCCCTCCTTCCATTCTTGCAGAATTGCTAACCGCCGCTCTTGGTGCGCAGTGTATGATCTGGCAGACCTCTCCAGCTGCAGCAGAGCTTGAAGAGGTTGTTATGGAATGGTTGCGCCAGATGCTTGGACTTCCAGAGGGGATGACGGGAGTTATCCAGGATACAGCTTCTACGGCAACTCTGGTCGCTCTTCTTACAGCCAGAGAAAAGGCTACAGATTTTAAGGCAAACCAGGAGGGACTGAAGAAGGCTTTGGTAATCTACGCTTCAGAAGAAACTCATTCAAGTATCGAGAAAGGAGCGAAAATCGCTGGCTACGGCAGGGAAAACCTTCGTTATATCCCCACAGACGAGTCGTTCGCCATGATCCCTTCCGAGCTTGAAGAAGCAGTGGAGAGGGATAAAAAAGATGGTTTGCAGCCAGCCTGTGTCGTGGCTACTCTCGGAACAACATCCTCCACAGCCATAGATCCTTTAGCCGCCATCGGCAAGATCTGCCGCCGTCACAGCCTCTGGCTTCATGTTGATGCCGCTTTTGCCGGAACAGCCGCTATCCTCCCCGAGAAAAAGTCAATGCTTGAAGGAGCAGAGGATGTGGACTCTTTTGTCTTTAATCCCCATAAATGGATGCTTACAAATTTTGACTGCTCGGCATATTTTGTTAAAGATCCGGATGTTTTGATCCGAACTTTCGAGATTCATCCCGAATATTTAAAAACCGGGCTGGATGCCCAGGTGAAAAATTTCCGAGATTGGGGCATCCAACTTGGAAGAAGGTTCCGGGCTCTTAAGCTTTGGTTTGTGATTCGCTCCTACGGAGTCGAAGGGCTTCAAAAGATAGTGAGAGAGCATATTCGTTTAGCCCAGAAATTTAAAGAATGGGTAGAAGAGCATGGAGATTTTGAGCTCATGGCGCCAGTAAGCTTGAGTTTAGTCTGTTTTCGTTTGAATGATGGGAGGGATGAAGAAGCTCTAAATGATTTGAATGGACGACTCCTCAATAGTCTGAACCAGACTGGAAAAATCTTTTTGACGCACACTTCTTTAAGGGGAAAATACGTGCTTCGGTTATCAATCGGCTCGAGGACCACCGAGGAGCATCATGTAAAAGAAGCGTGGGAGCTGATAAAAACAAAGGCAGCAGAAGTATTAAAGTAATTTTTGCTTGCACTTTTGACTGTTGCCATTAACTTTGATCAGGGAAGTAGACAGAACTGCAATTTGAGGAAATGAAACGATTTTTCCGTTCGCTCGGTACAATCTGCGAAACCTTGCTCTATTAACGCTGGACCAGGTAGCAATTTCCAGGAGATGAATAATGAAACTTAAAATTGATACTAAGATTTTTGAGAAGTTTCCAGGATTAAAATTAGGAGCTGTCACGGCCAGAAATATCGATAACCATGGTTTTAGCGATGAAATCATGCAGCTGATCCGAGAAAAAGAAAGGGAAATACGAGAAAATTATGATAATGAGACACTCTCTCAGCATCCAAAAATTCACTCTTGGAGGGGGGCTTATTCGTCTTTTGGAGCCAAGCCTAAGAAATACAAGAGTTCGGTTGAAAGCCTTTATCGAATGATCTTGAAAGGGCTTGATTTAAGACAAATCAATAAGATCGTTGATTTATTCAACTATATTTCTATAAAGCACATGATTCCTGCTGGGGGAGACGATATGGCAAAAGTGGATGGAGATATTACCTTAAAGTACGCCGTCGGAGATGAGCTCTTCACTGCCCTCAATTCTGAGGAGAAGGGAACCGCCAAAGAAGGAGAAGTCGTCTATGCGGATAGCAAAGAGGTCCTTTGCAGAAGATGGAACTGGAGGGAATGTGATAAAACAAAAATGACTGAAGAGACCAAAGATGTCATTCTGGTTATCGAAGCGCTTCCTCCTGTGACGAAAGAAGAATTAGATGAAGTTGAGGAGGAATTAAACCGGTTGATTACAAAATATTGCGGAGGAGAAATTAGAACAGCTATCTTGGATGAGGCCAAGAGAGAGATTGAAATCTAATCTAAAATAATCTCAAAATGCAGGGCTGATTTATCAAGCCCGTACTTTTAATTCTCTAAATAATCATTTTTTTATAAATAATGTGGGTTTGATGAATCAAACCCCTACAGAAAAAACAATTAGTCGTGGGTTTGATGAATCAAAGCCGCTACCTAGTTATTTTATTTTTCAGCCAGCCGAGCTTGATGGGTGATTTTTGATCTCTGGATGTGAAGGGCTTAATATCCAGAATAGGAGTCCCTTCGATCATATCGACTCCTGAGACTTTAAGACGATTTCTATTTCGCTCGAGCACTTTGACCACTGTCATTCCGATAGGATTTGGTCGATTAGGGCTTCGGGTGGCAAAGACTCCTCTCAGTATACGCCCGAGCAAGGGTTTCGTGTGAAGCTTATATCCCTCAGATTTGTGAAAGGCAAAAAGCACGACGAGATGTGAAAATCCTTCTACATCCTTTAATCCCTTCTCATATTCCTCAAATATTTCAAGCTCCCCTTGGATAGAATCAAATCCTCGGAAATCAGCGTATTTATTAGAATCCATATCCTCTTTTTTCTTGAAAGGAGAATGAATTATTCCAATGGGCTTAAGCTTGATTTCCATGGATGTCAACCTTTTCGAAGGATAGTTTTTTCCTCAAGGATTCTAAATCCTCTTTGCTACGAGATAGATAGATATGATGACTTGTGCAGCGGCAATCTGAGGAGCCGAATTTTTTTTGGGGAGAGAAAGGATATATTTAATCATAAACGTAACTCAGCCACTTTTCGTAATCTTTAATATTTCCTCTTACAGCATCATTGAAGGTTTTGGCTAATTTTTGGGTTATGTCTCCAGCATTGCCTGATCCTATAACGTATTCTTTTTTCTCTCCTTGAGGGTTCGAGCCATCTGCTACACGAATAATAGGCGCGATCTCAACGGCCGTCCCTGTAAAAAAGATCTCATCGGCCTCGAGGAAATCCTCCTTTGTCATAGGTCCAATACGGGTTTCAATGCCGAGGTTTTTGGCCATCTCCAATATGCTTGCTCGAGTGATTCCCTCAAGAACGGATTCTGTCTTATCATTTGTTTTAAGAACTCCTTCCTTTATCATGAAAATGTTCTCTCCTGGACCTTCAGCTATGTTTCCTTCAAGGTTAAGAAAAACTGCCTCATCATATCCCAGGGAGCGGGCTTCTATACCACAAATTGTCGACTGGACATAGACGCCGCCGAGTTTAGCCGTCATTTTCAGCTGGGAATGATGAATCCTCTTCCAGGGAGTGATATAGGCACGAGCTCCTTTTTCCGTTTTTTCCCCAAGATAGGCCTCCCATTCCCAGGCACCGATTGTTAATTCCACAGGAGAGAATTTTGGTACAAGACCCAGGTTTCCAAAAGAATAAAACAGGAGGGGGCGAATATAAGCGGATTCAAATTTGTTTTGCTTTATGACTGATTTAATTGCCTCGATTATTTCCTCTTTGCTGTATGGCACTTCCATGGATAAAATTGAAGCTGAATGGAAAAACCTGTCCACATGCTCAGGAAGGCGAAAAACTGCAGGCCCTTTAGAAGTCTTATAGGCGCGGATTCCTTCGAACACCGAAGTGCCATAATGGAGGGCATGGCTCATGACGTGAATGCTGGGATGATTCCATTTATAAAGTTTTCCCATATACCAGAACTTTTTTGCCCGGGGAAAATGGGTGTTATTAAACATTATCACTCCTTGTATTATGCTTATATATTATGAAAATAATTTCCTCTTGTTTCGTTAAATCTTCAGCATCACATATTTTTTATGGCTGATAGAACTACAAATCCCCCTTTTCCGAACCCCCTTTTTGGCTGCTCTATGTCTTTGATGTCTGGGGGAGTTTGGAAAAGAGTTTGAAATGCCTCTTCGAATTCCACATCGATGTTTTTAAAAATTTCAAGAATTTCTTCTGGGGTTAGAAAACTGAAACCAGTGTAAGATTCGCCTTGAGCCGCCTTCTGCTCATAAAATTCTCCCCATAGACTATTCCTGTCCATTATGCCCAAGATTAAGGTGCCGTCCTTCTTTAATGTTCTTGCCGCCTCTTTTAAGAAACGAGGGGGATCATCAACAAGCTCTATTGTAAACACAATTAGGACATAATGAAAAGATTCATTTTTAAACGGAAGGTTTTCACCAAAGCCCTGGATTACACTAATATTTCTTTGCTTGGCAAGTTTGAGCATATTGAATGAGGGATCCAAGCCATAATGGACAGATAAAGGAGAGGCGAACCTTCCTGTTCCCACTCCTATCTCCAAACCCCAGCCAGAAGGCATCACTTTCTCCAGAGCTTTTATCTCTGTTTGGTAAAGGGACTGATGAGTATCATACCACTCATCATATTCCTGCCAGTTTTTTTCATAATGTGCTACTTTTTCTTTGCTCATAGAAGTTAAGGTTCGAGACGGAATTCCCAGGCACACCAGACATCAGGAGGGTGGGGATCAGGAGGGCAGACCAAGCAGGTGGTTTTAATCCGGGGGTCTATTGTTTTGGCAAAGCCGCTGTATTCAACGATTCCCACTGATTTGCAGGGAAAATCAGGGAGCCCCTGCCTTTTTCTTGCCTCCTGGACTCGGCATCTGTTCATGCGGAAGACACAGTGAGTGTCGCTTATTTCTTTTATTTCCTGGACATTGATATGCGCATAGAGCCTGAATTGGAGAGCTTGAGCAAGGGCAGGGATTCCTCCTCCTGGTTCTATTTTGAGCCTTTTCATGATTCTTTTAGCTTCAATGACAGTGAACTTTTCCCAGGCTTTCCGGTCAAGCTCCATGGCGGCCTCGATTCCGAATTTATCTTCAACTGCCCGAAACCAGAGCCCGTCGTGAGCGAGCCAGTTCTTTGAAGCATCTTCCAGTAGTCCGATGAGCTCTTCCTTTGACAAATCATTGACTTCCTTCATCCTAATCCCCTCATTCAATATTTCGCGTTGAAATCATTCAATCAGAATATCTTGATATTGCTTAGGTGCTTGCTTTTTAGCCTTTAATAATGGATCAATTCAACAGCAAGCAATCTTTTTATGTTCTGTATATGTTTTTCAACTTTTAATTACGATTTAGCCTAACAGTGTAAACATGATAATTAAAAACTGATTACTTATTACCCATCTATTTTGGCTCAAAATATTTTAATCCCTTGTGGATGACAGATTTAATTTTTCCATCTACGAGGAGGAAATTCAGATATTTTATGATCTCATTTTTGTGCTTTCCTAAAGAGTTGGAGATGTCAGTCAGAGTAGCAGGCCTTCTTTGAATCAGGGAAAGTATTGCTCCTTCAAGATTTTCTGGGGTCGATTTTTGCGCTTCTCTAGAGAATTCAGCGATGATTTCGCAGTTTTTACCAAAAACTTTATTTATTTTTTCAAGTTCTCTCATGCTCAAAGGCCGAGCAAACTCTTCAGCAGGAGGACGGATAACTGTGTTGAGCTGTACTTTATCAGGCTTTATCTTGACAATGGCTTCTTTAAGCTTCCTGATATGAGAAGGAGAATCGTTCACTCCTTTAACCAGCATTATCTCCAGCCAGATTGTACCCTTAAATTCCTGGCGAAGCTTCCGCAGGCCTTCTATGATTTCTTCAAGTTTGAGGGAGGAGTGAGGTCGGTTAACTTTGACGAAAATCTCTTGGGTAGCTGCGTCTAAAGAAGGAACGACTAGATCTGCATCCATCAAGGCATTTCTTGTGCTTTTTTGAGAGAGGAGTGTGCTATTGGTTAAGACGGCCACAGGAATTGACGTGATTTTTCTTATTTCTCTGATGAGTTTTTCCAAGGTCTTGTTTAAAGTTGGTTCTCCTGAGCCTGAAAATGTTATGTAGTCAATCCGCTGACCTGAGGAAAGTTTCTTTTTTATTTGGGAGAGTATTTCTGGCGAGGATAAATATTCTTTTCTATGGATAGTTTTTTTGGTTGTGGGGCCGAGTTGACAGTAGATACAGTCAAGAGAGCATATTTTAAAAGGAATGATATCAATTCCAAGAGAGAATCCCAGGCGTCTTGAAGGAACAGGCCCGTAGATATGAATGGACTGGCTTTTGTCTTCCTTTATACTCAAGGCGTCTGTGGTCAACCTCTATCTTTATAGACTTCGATGAATCTTCTTATGGAACGGTCAAAAGTTCTTTCGACATCATCAGGAAAAAAACAGGCAGGAAGTTCTCTCATGCCCCAGTGATACTGAATGCATTCGCAGCAGATTCCCTTGCGGCTGCACGGCTCATAGGTGCAGTTGCATTTTTCCATATTTTTTTCACTATTGCATTCTTTCATTGTAGACTCCATCGATAATAAGATAATTATAGGCTCATGTTCCCTCGTAATGTTTTTTTCATTGGGCTCTTTTCCGGTAGAGATAATCGGCTAAGGCCCGTCTTAATGTTTCTGCTGCGAGCTGAGCGCAATGGACATCAGATTGAGGCAATCCTCCGAGTCTTTTTAGTATTTCATCAGCACTAACCAAACCCAGAGCTTGGATGAAGGATTTATTCAGAGCCAATTCTGTGGCTACACTTCCGCAAACAATTGACGTTCCACAGCCATCGGTTTGAAATCCGCATTCTGAAATATTTTCCTTATCTGTTTTTAGGTACATCTCTATCGTATCTCCACAGGAGCCTTTCACTTTAGCATAGCCATCTGGATTCTCAATTTTTCTGAAGTTTCGGGGATTTTGCCAATGATCGATTACAGTTTCAGAGTATCGTTTTCTTACTTGTTCCATAATTTGTTTCTGGAGTTCTTGAGCAAATTTGTCTACGTCTTTGTCCTTAGCCATGGGTCTCTTTTTTTAGAAAGATTCAAAAAAATTTCGTTTCTAAGTTCCTCACTCTTGATTTGCTGAGGAATCAAAGATGAAGATATATTAAGCGAAGAGTTATTATATCAAAATAATAATTTAATCAAAAACATAGAGATTTTTCATTTCTTCATTAAAGAGGTAATGACATCCTTTAATTCTTGCATGGTAAAGAAATATCTTTTTCTGAGCCTGCCTAAGGTTTCATTGAGAGGAGCATTAGAGGGAATGCCTAATTTGTCTGCGATCTTGCGGGCAGGAATACCTGTTTTGTCTTCTAAATCATAAAGAGTCATTCGACCTGTAATCAGGATTCCGGATATGTCTTCAGCCAATCTTCCTCTTGTCAATGTTTCTTCATGTTCTTCCCCATGAGTTTCCTTATGTTTTTCCTCTTCTTTTTTTCCCTGGTTCTCTTGAATCCCTTTCTTTTCTTCTATTTCTTTGCGAGGTGCCTTTTCCTTATTTAAAATATCATGAATGACGTCTCTAACTTCCTGTAAAGTAAAAGGATATTTTTTCCTCAGCATTCCTAAAGTCTCATCCAAGGAGACTTTTGAAGGAAGTCCTAATTTAGTAGCGATTTCTCTTGCAGGAATGCCAGTGGCTTTTTCTGCTTCCCGGAGAGTTGTCTTTCCGGTTATAACGATATTCACCTTTCCTTCTTCATAGAAGATTTTTTCTTCAGGTATTAGGTATCCTTCTTTTGATAACTGTTGCCGCCTTGCTCTTTCTCCATCTCTTATTCCATAGTCTTCATAAGCACCTGGAACCTTCGGGTAGAGGGACCAGAAAAGAAAGAGCACGAGGAAAGAGGCGATAGCTGTGAGGATCAGTGCGGTAGCCCATCTTCCTTTGAAAATCTTACGGGCTTTGGCCTTTATCCACTTCCAGCTAAAAATGAGATGGATGATTACGAGTATGGTAAAGGTAATAGATAAGCAAAAATGAATATTTCCCCATTGATGCCGGTGAAGCCACAGGAAATATTTGGCGCTTTCCGGGGCTGTAGGCCCTTTGGGAATGAAAAGGCCCATGAGAAACCCGGTAAAGGCAATTCCCACGATGCAAAGAAAAAGAAGCGTATCTACTAGATATTGCCAATTTGTTTTTTTCATTTTTTAATTTCCTCTCTAGCAATTAATTTGTCCAGCTTTTGCCACATTTTTTTTATCTCCTTTGATACAGAATTATTTGTATATTCAGTCAAAGGAATTCCCTGAACCATGGATTTTGTGACTTCTTCATCAAAAGGTATTTTTCCTACAAGAGGTATAGAATTTTTTTCGCACCAGCTTTCGATTTGAGCAGAGTTTTGAAGATTGAGATCGTATTTATTGATGCAGCAGGCTGTTTGAGTTTTGAAATGATGAGCCATTTGAATCACACGTTCCATATCATGAATTCCAGAAAGAGAGGGTTCTGTTACGACCAATGCCAGATCTGTCCCTGAAAGGGAAGCAATAACTGGGCAGCCTATTCCTGGAGGACCGTCGATGATGGCCAAATCCAGCTTCTCTTTCTCAGCAATATCTTTTGCCTTTTTCCTGACTTCAGTTACCAACTTCCCTGAACTTTCCTCTGCAATTCCAAGTCTGGCGTGGACAAAGGGTCCGTATTTGGTTTGAGAGACAAACCATTCTCCGGATATACTCTTTTCCATTTTTATTGCTTCTTCAGGACAGATGTAAGAACAGACTCCGCATCCTTCACAGGATATGGGGTCGATGATTACTTCTCCCTCCTCTTTCTCGCTAATTGCGGAAAAGCGGCAGGTGTTTACACATTCACCGCATCCGGTGCATTTTTCTTGTTCGATCCGTGCTTTCATTCCACCAGAAAATTGATGAGTTTCTTGAATTTCAGGCTGAAGGAGGAGATAGAGATTAGCAGCATCGACATCGCAGTCGGCGATTACTTTTTTTTGAGCAAGAGTAGCGAAGCAGGCGGAGATAATCGTTTTTCCTGTTCCGCCCTTGCCGCTTATGACAACCAGTTGTTTCATTTTATTAATTTTTGTACCTTTTTGAATAATTCAAGAAATTTTTGTTTGTAAGCAGGTTGAGTTTCGATGATAGTTTTTCCCTCAGAGTAGGCCACAGCAATATTTCTATCTGTGGGTATGGTCATCAAGACAGGGATATTTTCTTTAAGGCAATAATCCTGAACTTGCTTATCCCCTATATCAGCTCGATTGAGGATAATGCCGAATGGAATTTTCAGCTCTCTTAAAGTCTCAACAGCTAAGCGCAGATCGTTGAGGCCAAAAGGAGTCGGTTCAGTAACCAGAAGAGATACATCGCTTCCTTTAACAGATTCAACCACCGGACAAGATGTTCCTGGGGGGGCATCGATAATGATTGTCCGCTCTCGATTCATCTGTTTTTTCACTTCCCTTATGAGGGGAGGAGACATTGCTTGGCCGATATCGAGTTTTCCGTGGATGAACTGGAGGCCATTAGCTGCTCCAATCTCCATAACGCCTATTCTCTGCCCCTTCTCTTTTATGGCTTGCTCCGGACAAAGGAGGCTGCAGCCTCCACATCCATGACAGAGTTCTGGGAAAACCAGGACATTGTCTTTAAGGACTGCTATAGCATTATATGCGCAAACTTCGGCACATTTCCCGCAATAGGTGCATTTTTCTTCCACAATCTCGGGGATGGGAATGAAAACAGGTTGAGATTGATAAATTCGAGGCTTCAAGAAAAAATGAGCGTTGGGTTCTTCAACATCGCAGTCTAAAAACTGTACGGAACAGGAGCCTTCCAAGGATAGCGCTAAATTGACGGCGACAGTTGTCTTTCCTGTTCCTCCTTTGCCGCTGGCGATTGAGAGTATCATTGAACTTTAATCTCTTTTCCTACACCTATTTCTATGAAATCATCTTTGTATTCTTCAGCAAAAAGTTTGCGAGCCTCGTCTCCGGAACAATGACACGGTCCTACCTTTTTCACTCCTGATTTCCGAAAATGATCTATAATTTCATTTATTTCATTTTCATAAAAGGCAGCCAAGTGGAAACCGCCAAAGACCATGTGAATATCTTTTTTTAAGAGTTCTTTAGCTTTGGTGATGATATTAGTGATCCTGGGATGTGCGCAGCCTGTTATCAAGATAATGCCTTTGTCCGTATCCAAGATCAAGGACTGCTCTTTGATCCAGCCTGGAATTACTCCTGTGGTGTAGGCTCTACGGCATATTTTTTGAAAGCTATCCACTTCTGCAACAGACGCACCCCTTTTTTTGATGACATTCTTGAAGCTTGAAGAGAAGAATTCAGGAAGCCATACTTCAATTTTATGATTTTGCTCCAGGAGGGCGTCCAGGCCACCTGTGTGATCTCTGTGGTCATGGGATAGGAAGACTAAATCAATGTCTTCAGGGCGAATTCCGGTCTTTTCCATGTTGGCAAGCAGGATTCGCCCGTTAGTTCCTGTATCGAAGAGGATGGATTTTTCCAGTCCTTTGATGAAGCAGGAGAAACCCCAGTCCTTATCGAGCTTTTCGTCAAAAGGATTGTTATCGTAGACTATAGTAATCTGGATGGGTTGAGTATTTTTCAATCTGGACAAAGGTTTAATCCCTTCGGCACACTTCTCCGTCTGAACAGGGAGGAGTTTCGCAGCGCTCTGTTTCGCCGCAGCAGGTTAAACCTTTTGCAGAAGAATTTCCCGTTTTAACAGCCGCGGGGGTAGAGAATATCTTTTGAAGATTTTTGCTGCTGCACTGAGAACAGGATAAATCAATTTCTTGATGAAGCGAACGGACAAAGACTTCGGTGACTTTTCCACATTCCTTGCATTTATATTCATAAATGGGCATTTTTGCGGTCTAACGAGTCATTTTAGTCCCGCATTTAGGGCAGGACCTCTGGTAACAGGGCAGGCCTCTCTGGTGAGGAACTCTGGCTCCACACGACGGGCATACACAGTAACCTTCAGGGCCTCCGCCTCTGCCGCCCATCCGACCTCGTCCTCCACCTCCTCCTTGTTGTCCTCCTCCTTGCATTTTGACCTCCTTTCTTAATTGTAAGCTTCCATGATTTTTTTATCTTCTTTCATTAAGTCTCCAGCAATTTCCTCCATGTTCATCCTTTTCCAGAAAGATAGCTTATTATGTGCTTCTAAATACTTTAATGGAATAGGGTGAGTCCCTATGACTACGGGCAATTCGTAGTAAGACTCTATGAATTCTTTAAAATGGCGAATGCTAGGGCAGGGAGGATAGCCAACGACCAGACCTGTGGCCAGATGGATCACTTCTGCTCCATTTTTTTTCATCTCTTCAGGGACATATTCTATATTCCCTCCCGGACACCTTCCACAGTAGGAATAGCCAACAACTTCAACAGGCTCATCTTTCGGATAGCGGGAAAAACCTCCAACTCTTTCTCTAATAGCTCTAAAACATTTTCCACCGCCGCAGTCTTGATATCTGCCGCAAATGATGATTCCAATTTTTTTCATTTGTGCTCCTTTTTGGAGTTTTAAAAAAAATGAAATTTTTCTTACTATTTAGATTCAGTTTGTCCAGATTTGTCTCTTGCTTTTTTTTGAGAGAGCTTTTTATCCAGCCAATTTCCGATAAGCATGGAGGCAAAAGCGAAAAGTGTCCCTCCCAGGGTAGATTTTTGAAAAGACGAATTTGTCCCGGATTCGCTCCTTCCTCCTTTTCCTGGACCTGTTCCCGGGCGTAATACGTGAGGACCAGTGCCGTCTCCTCTTGGCATGCTCTTCACCTCCCTTATAAGGATAAGATTTTATCAAAGTTTATGGCAAACAGCCCTTTAATGAGCTTTTACTCCCGGAATGTTTTCGATTATTTTCATAAAAGCTTTGCTTGCTTCAGAATCAGGGTGGGCGCCGATAAAAGGCTTTCCCTCGTCTGTAGAGATAACAATTTGGGGATCGATAGGAATTTTTCCTAAAAAGGGAATTCCCAATTCAAGGGCCACTTTTTTGCCTCCGCCTTTTTTAAAGAGGTCAATTTCTTTTCCGCAGTGGGGACAGACCATACCGCTCATGTTTTCAATTATCCCCAGTAATTTCAGATTAAGGCTTCGGGCAAAAGCCACCGCCTTTCTGGAATCCATAAGGGAAACTTCTTGAGGTGTAGTCACAACGATCGCTCCTGTAGCGGGGATCAGTTGGGCAACGGAGAGGGGTTCATCGCCAGTGCCGGGAGGGGAGTCGATAATAAGCCAATCCAGTTCTCCCCAATCCACCTCCCCTAAGAATTGTTGGATGGCCTTCATCTTCAGCGGTCCACGCCAGATAACAGGCGTGTTCGGGTCTTGCAAGAGGAAGGACATGGAAACTAGTTTAAGATTATCATTGACATTGACTGGTTTTATTCCTTCTGGAGAAACATCCACGCTTTTATCTTCTACACCTAGCATTTTGGCTGAGTGGGGGCCGTGTATATCCACATCTAAGAGCCCCACATTTAAGCCGTGCATGGCAAATGCCAGAGAAAGATTGGCTGCCACTGTGCTTTTTCCCACTCCGCCTTTTCCGCTGAAGACGAGAAGCCTGTTTTTTATTTTAGATAGAGTCTTTGAAATCTTTGTATCTTCTTCCCTTTCTTTGGCCGACATTATCTCACCTCAGGTTTGTATTTTGCCAGCACATCCTTCACCTTACCGTTTGCACCTGTTATCACTTTAATTCCTGAAGATTGAAGAATCCTATGCGCATTGGGACCGCAGCTTCCTGTTAATACGGCCCCTATATTTTTATTTGAGATAAGCTGGGCACTTTGTATTCCCGCCCCCTGGGCAGCTTCTATATTGTGATTGTGAACAACTTCAAAATTCATGGTCTCGGGGTCCACGATTAAAAAATATTGAGCTCTGCCAAAGTTTGGGTCCACTTCTGCTTCAAGGTCTTTTCCTGTTGATGTGATACAGATTTTGTTTCCTTTTGATTGAGGAGAGTGTTCAGCATGGGGATCAAAGGGAGGATGCTCTTCCAGTCCATGTCCGTGT
>JAUWJP010000227.1 GCA_030607635.1 Candidatus Aminicenantota bacterium | reverse complement strand
TTTCCAGCTTATCCATCAAGCTGCGGACGATGGAGTACATGCTGGATCCTTTGGCCAGAGCTTTTTCTAAATAAAGTCTTTGCATCTTCTTATCACCCATTAACTCATAGGCTGCGGCAATATTGGCCAAAGCTATAAAGGTAAAATCATCTGGCTCAAGGCTAAGGATTTTTTTATAAATTTCAATGCCTTTATCCCACTTTTGCTGAGCAAAATAAAACTGACCCACCTCGTGCAAAATGTGGACATTATCTGGATTTTTTTCCGATAGAGCGAAAAGGAGAGGTTCAAGTTGTCGGAAATTTTTTTCCTCGGCTGCCTCTAACCGCATGGATCTTGCTTCCCATCTGTCTTCGAGGATATCGCTTACACCTAAGACATCAAAGTCAGGATCGATCGTAACCCGTGAAACAACTTCTCCTTTTTCAAGGTCAAAGTAAAATTTCTTTTTACTTCCTTTTACCTCGACCTCTCTTCTAAAGGACCTTTTGTTAGTTAGGAACTCGAGGGTGAGCGGCATTCTAAAATTCTTGGGTACGTTCTCTTGGTAGAGAGTCCCCCTTACCTTGCCACCAATATTTATGGATTTTACTCGATAGCGAGGGAGCCTCCCTCCGCGGAGATAAAAATCAAAAAACCAATTCAAATCTTTCTGAGAGACCGAATTGACGATCCGGATAAAATCGGCTGTATCTGCTTTTTTACTTCTAAAAGCTTCGATATAACTCCTTAAAGCTTTAAGGAATAAATCTTCTCCAAGGATATGTTTTAGGGTATGAACCACAAAAGCAGCTCTCTCATAAACGAGAAATCCTTCGGCATGTTTCGCACCCCCTTCAAGGATAGAAAGAGTCTTTGGATTGCCGACAGGGATAGCTTTATTAAGCAATCCGAATAACACTTCTCTCTTGGCTTTTTTATCAGGAGCTTTTTCAGACCTGTAACAATAGTCAGAAAAAGTGGCCAGCCCTTCATGAAGCCATGTGTCCTCGCCCAGGTTGTATGAAACGGTCTCACCCCACCAGAGATGCGCGATCTCATGGGAAATCAGGGGAAAATCTAGGTTAATTAAATGGGAAGAAATGCCGTATCCAAACGGAGCACCGGTGCCAGTGCCATAGCTCATTCCGATTTCAATAATATTAAATTTCTCCGCGTCAGGAGCGCCAAATTTCTGAGTGTAAAAACTAAGTATTTCTTCAGTTTTCTGGATATAGGGATCAAGAAAGTCTCTGTGATGAGGGAAGAAGTAAGCCGTTATATGAAAATCACCGATCGTTTTGCTTTTTGAAATATATGAAGCTGCGAACAGGAAAATGTCTAAACTGGAGATCTCTCCTTCTTGAAAGATGAAAATCTTCTTTCCATTCTCTTCGGTGGTACTTTCCAATTCTCCGTTGGTGATAACTGTCCAATCTGAAGGTACTTTGACCCTTATAGTCAGCGACATAGACTTATTAGCGATGTAGGGATACCAGAGCTGGACTGGGCGAAGCCATGCTGCTTCCTTGGTTACGGAGGAAAAAGCTCTGTTATATCGCCTCTCCTTGGGATCAAAATCAGAGGGCATATAAAATATGCCGCCATAAGAAGCCGCGATTTCAACTGTTTCTCCATCGGAAAGCTCCTGATCCAAGCTGACACGGACAAGGCTCGTTTCGGAATTGGGGAAGATTCTTTCAACCTTATTTTGGGAAAAGACAAGAGCATTATCGTTTTCATCTTTGACTGCACTGACACGCAGAGAGGGTCGAAGGTGGAAATCAAAAGATTTTAAGCCATTGATTCCAGAGCGAAGTCTTAGCTTCGCTTCTCCGTTTAGTCCATGCTCGTCAGGGATTATCTCGATATCTAAGGAAAAATGGATTATTTCAAATTCATTCTTTTCAGGAAGAGCTTTTAGCAATGTCTGGATACAGAGGAGTGCGAGGATCAGGATAACAATCTTTCTTCCCATTCGGCTTTTCATCACATTCTCCCTGTTGTCACTAATCTGACTCTTCAGTTTTACATAACATAAAAAAGGAACATAAAAAAGGGGTAAAAAAGGGTAAAAAAGGGGGATGCAATATAAGATTACAAGTTATAGAATTATTAAGCGAGGATTTATCATGAAGCTTATTGATGTTCATGCTCAACTCTTGGGAATTAAAGAAGCAGCATTTCAGACTTCAGATGCTGCAGCTTTTCTAAAAATAAATAATGCTCATGCGAGCAAGCTTCTCGCTCGTCTTGCTGAATCTGGACATCTGGAACACTTGGGTAGGGGACTGTGGGCTTTCAAGGAAAGGCTGGAGCCTTTGGCTCTACCGCAATATCTCACAAGCCCTTTTCCAAGCTATGTTTCCCTTCAAAGCGCGCTCTATTATCACGACATGATTTCACAGATTCCTGCAGTTACTTATGCAGTCTCAATAGCTAGAACAAAGAGGTATAAGACTTCTCTTGGAGCTGTTTCAATCCATCATGTGCATCCTTCCTTTTTTTTTGGGTTTGAAGCTGTGGGAAGGGGTATAGCAAAGATAGCGATCCCGGAAAAAGCACTTATCGATTTCTTTTACTTGAGCCCTACAAAATCAAGGCTTTTCCGTTCTCTTCCCGAACTTGAACTTCCTAGAGGATTCAGCGTCAAAAGAGCAAGCAAAATGATATCTTGCATAATGTCAGATAGAAGAAGAACACTAGTGAAGAGCCTTTTAGAAGAAGTTACATCAAAATTGGGAGCAGCTTAATCAGAAAGAGATCCAAGCACAGGAAATTTTAGCTGTGCCTTGGTATTCTTCTCTTCTCTGTTTGACCCTGATATTTTGCTATGTTATATGTGATAAGTGCAGCCCATTAGTGGTAAGATTAAGGCTGTTTATACAGGAGATCATCATGGTTAAAGTAAGATTTGCGCCAAGTCCGACCGGGTTTTTACACCTGGGGAGTGCCCGCACAGCACTCTTTAACTGGCTGTATGCCAGGCATACTGGCGGTAAATTCCTGCTCAGGATAGAAGATACTGACAAGGCCAGGTCTAGTAAAAAGTTTCTCGACGAGATTCTTGAGGATCTTGAATGGATAGGAATCGACTGGGACGACGAGCCTCTACACCAGAGCCAGCGATTCGAAGTCTATAGAGAAAAAGCGGAAGAGATACTTGCCAAGGAGAAAGCCTACAAAGAAGGCGAGGCTATTATTTTCAAAGTGGAAAAAGGCCGCCAGATAGATGTAGACGACATGATACACGGTAAGATAGCTGTTAATACCGATGATATCAAAGACCAGGTCATGATTAAATCCGACGGGTCTCCTACATACAATTTTGCCTGTGTGGTAGATGATGCTTATATGGAGATTACCCATATTCTTAGAGGAGATGATCATATTTCCAATACACCTAAACAGATACTTTTTTACGAGGCACTGGAGCTTACGCCACCGAAATTTGGACATATGCCGCTTATATTGGGTCAAGATGGAGCAAAACTCTCTAAGAGACACGGCGGTGTTTCAGTTGAAGAGTATGAGAGAGAGGGTTTTTTGCCTGAGGCTCTCGCGAATTATCTTATACTTTTAGGATGGTTTCCTGGCGAAGACCGTGAGGTT
>JAUWJP010000063.1 GCA_030607635.1 Candidatus Aminicenantota bacterium | reverse complement strand
TGCTTCTTTTCTTAATTTCTTCACCAACCCAAACCCAGTAAGGGAATCCATCATTATGCTCAATATCAACGGCTTTGTATCCGGCCGGAAACACCCCTTCAAACCTCGGGTCTTGGTAATAAAAACTATCTTGAGTATGCCATGCGTATTCAAAACCGAAACCCGCTTTAAACTCATGAGTCCCAATCCAATCGTCGACAAAAAAGGTAGCATCCTGGTTCACCTGAAAGCGTTTTCTTCTCAGCCACCAGTCAGACCCAGCATTTCTCTCCACAATCCCAACACCTGTTGCGTAATTAATCCATGGAGCCTCCTCATTCTTTGCCAAGAGATACTGATGGAAATCATAATATGCGCCCTTAAGATTAAAGAGGAAATTTTCGCTGAAGATTCGGCTCCACTGGAGAGTAAAAAGCCAGCCTCCTCTGTCCTCATCCGTGGCGACTTCTTTTTCCTTATACCAGGCTGCATCACGGTGATCGTTAGTATAGCCTCTCCAGTACCCTGATGCCATCAGTTTATTCTTTGGGTTAATCTGCCAGGTTAATTTCAAAAACGGCGAGTAAATATCTTTCTTAATTGGTGCATTCTGTTCTTCATCGTATGGAAATCCCTGAACATAGAAGACACTTTTGTCAAGATTAAAACTGCCAAAAAACCAGACTTTATCTTTCTTTACCGGTCCCCCGAGAGAAAGTCCGGATAAATACTGGTGGTCGAATCCCACAAATTGGCCTTCAAAAGGAGTCCCTTCGGTATTGTCATCTTGCAATTTTAATGGCCGGATAAAAAGGTTCATTTCTCCACTGAAATTATTCCCGCCTGATTTCGTAATAACCTGAACGACAGCGCCCTTGGCTTGTCCATATTCCGCTTGATGTCCTCCAGTATCAACAATGACCTCGTCAATAGCTTCGAATCCAACTTCCATTATTGGATCGCCTGTCACAGGGTCCGTATGCATAACTCCGTCAATAAGAAATTTGTTGGACCGGGCATCGCTTCCATGGGAGGTTCTGTCAAACATTCCAGGAGCAGCATTGTAGATACTCGATAATAAGCGGGGAATAGGCAGGTTTCCAATCAGAGTTTTGGTGAAAGTTGTACCGGTTGTCGTTTTTTGCAGGTCAACTGTCGGCGCCTTTCCAATTACTGTAACCGTCTCTTCTATGGGAGATTGTTCCAGTGTTATATTAAGAGTAGTGGTACCGCCAGCTCTTACAACTATCCCCTCTCTAATGAGAGTTTTCATCCCGGACATTTCAGTTTTTACCTGGTATTTTCCTGAAGGAAGTCCTGTAAACCTATAGAAACCTTTCTCACTCGTGACGGAGACCATCTGAGGCAAAATAAGAGAAGGACTCTTTATTGCCACATTGGCACCGGGAAGAGAGATACCCTCTGTATCTGTCACAGTTCCAACCAGCTTACCTACGGGGACGACTTGTGAATAGGAAAAAGAGGAAGCAATTGTGAGGATAAAGAGAAATAAAAAGATTTTCCTTAAAAACATTTTCTTACCTCCTGAATAAATTCATAAAAAATTAAGCCAGCATTTTTTCCTCATCCGTTGTTATTTTTGTTATTATCACCTCCTTTGATTATTGTTTTTCTCCCAGTATTAATCTTTTTTATTCGAATCATCTCTTTCTTCAAGAAAAAACTCTTCCCCCCAATGAGCAGCAGCTAACTTTTCTAGTTCCATAATGTTCCTAGACTCAATGGCTTTTAGGAGCCTTAAATGGTCTCTGTACGATTTTTCAAGGGAATGAGGTACAGAAAAAGGAGAAAATTCATTGCTCGTTCTGTGTATAGCAATCTTCTCCATCAAATGGCTTAATGTTTCATATAAGAATTTATTTCCGCATGACTGCCATATTTTGTCATGGATTTTCAAGTTTTGCTGCAAGTAGCTCTGAATTTTTTTCCCCTTATAATACTCACTTAATTTTTTGGTCATTCTCTTCAGTTCATCAATATCTTCATCTCTTAAAATCTCTCTTGCTTTTTTCAAGGCGAATATATCAAGTGCTCTGACAACTTCATAGAGCTCTTTAACCTCTGCCAGTGTTTTTTCCTCGACTAAAACTTCTTTTCGCGCATTAATCACCAAATACGTCTCTGCCGCAAGCCTGAAGAAAGCTTCTCTTACAGGAGTGGAACTCACATTAAAGAGTTTGGCGATTTCCTTTTCTTGAAGTCTTTGATTTGGCTTGAATTCCCCGTTGATAATTGCTTTTTTCACATACTGGTAGATAGTTTCACTAATGGTAGAAGGTAATTCAAAAACTTTCCTTCCCTCAGTTCTTCCCATGTCGCTTGTAAGATATATCATGTATAATATTTTATCAATATTTTTTTTTAAAAAAAAAGAAAAAAAAGAAATCTCTCTAACAACCGTTTGTTTAGTAACATAAGTGGGGGCACTTAAGTGGGAGCAGGTCTTGCTTTTTGCCTATCTTAAAAATTTCATACAAACATATTAAAATTTCATTTCAAGGATGAAAGCGACACAGATATCTCCTATCTTCAGGGTAAGATTTTGCCACGTTCCCCCTGTCCATTTATAAAAAGAACTGAATCGCCTGCAATCTAATATATTAGTATAAATTGCGTTTGTATGAATAAAGCAAAAAGCAAGACCTGCAGGCTGTCCGAAAACTTTATTAGACAACAACTGATTCTCCTCTAACTAAGCTCGAGGCAGTGATTATAAGTCTAAAAAGGACATTTTTAATTTTCTCTGAAGTAATCTCTCTAAAATTTTTCAAAAATGATGAATCTCCTTCATGATTTTGCGTAACATATCCCCAAGATCCTTTCCCTTCCTCAGAGTTTAAGTACTTATGAATCTTCTTTAGATTATGGGCAATACACATCAGCTGAAACTCACCCTTAACTTTCTCTATTCCCCGCAAAAGAAAATCCCTATATCCAAGATTCTTCTTAAGATTTCCTAACACTGGCTCAACTGTCGAAAGCCTCTTTTTGTATTTCTCTTTGCCTTCCCCTGTCAGAAGTTTCTTCCTCATCCGCTCCATTATCCCATCAACCTCAGAGACATTTATATGCCTCGCTTTACCCTTCGTACACTCAAACCTCTGCTTGCAAACGGAACATTCCTGACCAACATAGATACGATATTTAACCCCATTTCTCTTATAATTTTGCTTGAAAATTAATCTCTTCCCCTCAGGACATGTGAATATATCTTCTTCTTTGTCATATTTAAAATTTCGCCTGTCATATTTGCCTATCTTTTCCTTCCCCTCTTTATCTACCTCTTTATCAAACATCTGATCGGGTAAATAAGCATCTATCCCATTCTCTTCTATATAAATATAGTTCTCTCCACTATAGTAACCACAATCAGCCGAGACTTCCTCAGGTTCCTCACCTGTGTTCTCCACAACTTGCTCATAGAGAGGAATAAATTGATGCTGATCCGTAACCTCTGAAGTCACATCATTGGCAAGGATCACCTGAGCTTCTCCGTCAACGGCCATTTGGGTATTGTAGCTGGTATCTTTGCCACCGTCGGCATCCTTCATAAACCGACAATCTGGATCAGTAATGTTAGCCTCTTTCCAGCCTCTCTTCTTAAGCACCTCTTTCGCCTTCTCTATCTTCTCGATCAAATCTTCTCTCTTCTGAAGATCTTTCGGTAACTCGTCTCCTCTCTTCTCCCCGTATAACCTGTCCTCCCGCTTATCCACCTCAGATGCCTCATCCAGTATTTCCTCTATCTCTTTCTCTATCTCATCGGCCATCTTCTCCAACTTCTCTTTACTCTTTGTCCGCCTCCGCCCAGCCGAAGCCCTCATCTTTGTCCCATCTATGGCTATATGTCCAATCTTTGCAATACCCAGCTGCTTACTGATCAGTACTATCTGTTTGAATAACTCTTTTAACTGCCCCAAATGCTCCTTGCGAAAGTCGCTGATTGTGCGAAAATCCGGCCTCTGCATCGCCGCCAAGTACATGAAAAAAACATCACTCTCCAGCCTTGCCGCTATCTTACGCGAACTGCGAAGACCTATCGCATAGGCATAAAAAAGAACCTTTATCAGTATTAAAGGATGATAGCTCGGCCGCCCCCCTTCACTGTTCTTATACTTCTGATAAATTAAAGAAAGATTTAACCTCTCCACTAACACATTAATCGCACGGACCAAATGATCCTTAGGGATCATCTCCCGGATATTTAATGGGAGTAACATTAACTGTGATTGGTTATAGGGAATAAAATTGGGCATATCTCACTCCGCTTCTTTTATTTTTTATAGCGTCTTGAAAAAAGCATTTTATAATACTTATATATGTGAAATTAAATAAATTAGCAAGGCTTAGTCCTGTTATTTGTGGGTTTTTCCTCCTCTTTTAATTTAAGATAGCTATTCAGTGATTATTTCCTGGAAAATGGAGTTTTCGGACAGCCTGCTGACCCCACCAAATTAATTCTCTATTTCAGCAGATTAATAAGGAATATACCCATAATATATCCGAGATAATTCCCAATTACATAACCCCAAATCCCGACTAAAAACGAAGGAAAAACAAGTGCCCTCCATCCCTTTGAAATAGCAATGGCAGCTGCATTCAGGGGGCCTCCTGAGGTTGCAGCAGCGACCAAAACCAATTCCTCTAACTCAAACCTGAATAGCTTTCCCAAGCCAAAAGTGACCAAGAAATTCATAAAAAGCATAAGACTACAAAATAACAACAGTAAAGGACTCTCCATGATAACTGTCTTAAAACTGGCTGGAATTCCAATAAGAACGAAGAAAATAAAAATTAAAAATGTCCCTAATTCATCAGAACCCGTTATTTTTTCTGAAAATTTCGGGAAAAATAAAGGGATGGCAATTGAAAAAGTTGTAAGGACTAGGTATTGCTGACCTAAGATTGATCTTACAATCGAAGGCATCTCGGCGCTTCCAAAGAAGGAACTCACCTTAAAAGAGGCAGTGGCAATAATGAAAGCCAGGGCTAACGAAAGAGCGATATCCAGTAAAGAGATGGGCTTAGACTTCCAGAATGCTTTGGCTCCTTCTCTAGAATCCTCATCATAAAAACCCTTTGATACTGATGTTAGGGGGAAGATTTTTCTAACCAGAGCGGATGCTGGCAGAGCAAGAAGAACAAGGAAATACAGCACCATGACTCCGTTATCGGCAACTATGGTTGCATTAACTAAGCTCTCTGGTGGTTTAAAAGTGGAGACCATGGCTACAAAATTCACGCCCCCTCCAATATAACTTGCAGTCATAATCCCTCCAATTTTCGCAACTTCTGCAATCAATTCATGGAGTAAGAAGACTGCAGCGAAGGCCCCCACAACAGTCCCCAGGGCGCTCACATGAAAGGCGCCAAACAATCTGCCTGTTTCTTTGATGATTTTGCGGATATTCATCTTCATTAAGAGAAGAGGAATAGCCAGAGGCACAACATAAGCCCAAACAATATCGTAGGTCATCGCTTCTGTAGGCAAAATCCTGAAGTTTGACATTGCCATTCCAAAAACTAGAGCCAGGACAGGTCCTGTCAACTTGGCAGCGATTTTATTTTTTTGTTCCAATAAAATGCTCAAACTTGCAGTTGCGATGAGGGCAGTCCATAAAACCCAATGGTCATTAGGAGAAACTAAGCTGTTCATAAATCCTGCTCTGATATGAATAAATTAATCATAAGTAGCCACAAATTTTCATAAAAATCTTTTAATCTCCTCTATTAAACGGCCGATCTGGTCTTTTGTATGAGAAGAGAATATGGCAATCCGGATAGCCCCGCTTTCTGGAACGCTTGAATAAGTCTTTCCTGGGACATAGAACACTGCGATTCCCTTCTTTAGTAAGTTAAGCTGAAGAGCTTCTAAATCAACGTCCTTTTTTGAATGAAGACAGATAATAGGCACAGGAGTATCATCGATATAAAATCCTAGATCTCTTAATCCTGTCTTTGCGTAGGCTACGTTAGCCCATAATTTTTTTCTCAAACCAGGATTTTTTGATAAAATTTCTATTGCTTTTGCGGTAGCAGCCGCAGCAGGAGTCGGAGGAGCACTAGAGGCATAGGGAATTTTTGATTTTTCCTTTAGTCTTTCGATAAATTCTTTGTCTCCAGCAATAATTCCGCCATGACCTCCTAGTGCTTTACTCAAGGTCCCAGAAGAATAGAGTCTTTCATCCTTAAGGCCAAAATACTCGAAAGATCCTCTTCCTTTCTCCCCAATGACCCCAGTGGCGTGGGCATCGTCAACGCAGATATAAAATTCATCAAATTCCTCCAGAACCTTTAAATATTCTGGGATAGGAGATATTTCTCCTGATACAGGGAAAATCCCGTCGCAAATAACCAGCGGTCTTTGAGATGGCCGCAGATGTTTTTTGAGTTTTTTTCTTAAATCTTGGTGCTCAAGATGAGAAAATCCAACAACGGGCTTGTTCACAAGAGCTACGCCGTCCATCACAGAATAATGTGACTCTCTATCAGTGAATATGACTTCGTACTTATCCTCTAAACCCCGGAGGAGAATTGAATTTCCAAGAAATCCCGACACATAGTATAAAGCGCTCTCGGTTCCAAAAAATTCAGAAGCCCTCTCTTCAACTTCAAGTAAAACAGGGTTATTACCATACCCAGAGCGAGAAGTGGCACTGCCTATTCCATATTTTTTAACAGCCTCACAAGCTGCCTGGATGAGTTCTGGATGGCCTTGAAGACCGTAGTAGCCACAACCACAGAAATAATCAACTTCTTCACCATCAATAACAGTTCTTGCTCCTGGGGCACTCTCCATTAAATACATTCTTAACGATACACCTTTATTTAATTGTGATGCATTCACAGAGATTCAAGAAATCAGGGTCAATATCAGCACCGTGGCCCGGAGTGTCAGGCAAGTTGATCTCTCCAACATTATACTGAGCACCACCAATTATGGGGTCTTCTTTTAACATCATATGCCCATCCAAATCGGCGAACTTAATGTTAGGCCGAGCGGAAATCACATGGGCGGCGGCAGTCAAACCCAGTCTTGTTGATGTCATGCAGCCCACCATACAGATTATGCCAGCCCCTTCCGCTATTGCATTGATTTTAAGGGCAGTATGGATACCTCCAGATTTGGACAGTTTTATATTAAAATAATCGCAGCATCCCATAGAGGCCAGTTTGAATGCATCATGATGGTCAAACAAAGACTCATCAGCCATGATGGCGATTGAAGTATTCTGCCTGATTCTTCGCAAATTCTCATAGTCCCAGTAAGCTATGGGTTGTTCACAATATTCGATTCCCATTGATTCTAAGGCATGGAGGATATTTACGGCTGTGTTGTAATCCCATCCCTGGTTAGCATCGGTACGGATAGGCAAATCATCACCTATGGCTTCTCTGATTTTTTTGATCCTTTTTGTGTCCATGTCAAATGTTGTCCCCAGTTTAACTTTGACAGCTTGGAAACCCTGATTTTTAAATTCAACGGCTTTTTGAGCTACAACATCAGGCTCTCCAATTCCAATCGTGTTATCGGTCCAAAACGTGCGTTTCCCTCCCCCGAGCAGTGCATATAAAGGAAGTCCAGCCGCCTTGCCCAGAAGATCATACAAAGCCATATCGAATGCACTTCGCAAAGTGCTGTTATGGACTAAAAAGCCGTTAATTTCTCTCATCCGCTCTTCGATATTGAGTGGATTTTTATCAAGCAACAATTTGGAAAGGTCCACAGCACCTGCAAGATTGATTGATTGCGTCTCACCTGTAATTCCCCAAAAAGGATTTGCTTCGCCAAATCCATAAAGGCCAGCGTTTGAATTTATTTTTACAAAAATACTTTGGGAAGCGAATATCTCCATGATAGCTATCTTGAATGGTTCTTTGAGCTTAATATCAGACTTATAAATATCAATACTGGTTATTCTCAATTTCTTGTTCATCTTGTTCACTCCTTTTTGAAATCTTCAAAACATTGAGGTGATAATAAAAATAATGATTTATTTTTTATATATTCAATGCATTAAATAATATATATATTGCATAATTTATAACTCTGTCAAAGAAAAATATCAGAAATAAGAAGATTGTTATGATTAAGATGGTCTTCAATAAGATTTAGCTTTCAACAAGTTTTGTGAATTACCTTGTCTAAAAGAAGTTTTTATCCTTGGTATTTATGTGCAAAGCTTGCTAATTTTCGAATAAATCATGAGAG
>JAUWJP010000185.1 GCA_030607635.1 Candidatus Aminicenantota bacterium | reverse complement strand
GTTTTTTTATTATATATGTATTAGCTGTCATCATAACAAAGGGTATCCTGCTATCAGCCGGAGGGGAAATGAACACCTAATGTTATCGGATCTAGTAATCAACTTGGTAGGTTATATCAAATAAAAAATTAATGTCAAATTGGATGAAATATTATATAAGATTTATTTGAATTGTTTTCTCACTTTCCTTACTGCTAGCGCTTTCCGTATTTGGTAAGGACTTGATAAATCAAGCCTTTACAGCGTAAAATCCGTAGCTCTTGACCCTTATTGAGTTTTACGCATTATGACTTGGGGCTATTAATACTTTTTCCATTTTTTGGCAATTCTTTCCACAGCATCCAAAGAGGCTTGGATTTCACTCTCTGTATGAACAGCAGAAACCGCTCCAAACCCGTGGAAGATATTGAATCCTTCCTCGAGCATGGCTAATTTGAAAATTTTCTCTCTCAATTCTAAATCACTAACTTCCGGATTCCATACCTGCTCTGGAAATGTAATGCGATCAATCTTTTCCTGGAGAAACTGCACTCCAACACAGGAGCTGTTATCAGGGAGAAGCTCGCCATAACCAGTGCATTTAACGTTGAATCCATGAGCAGTGAATATCTCCTCAATTCCGTTCCTAATCTTTGCCCCTAATTGTCCTATTCTTGGGTAAATTTCCGACTCGTTCTCCATCAGATATTTGATATAAGTTAAACCAGCTAACATAGATGCAGGATGGGCAGAAAACGTCCCTCCTTCAAACTTCACTTTCTGATCAGGTTTCGCTTCTGGACTGCAGAGTACCATCACATCATCTCTTCCTACCACTGCGCTGACTGGCATCCCCCCGCCTATAGCCTTGCCGAGGACAGTTAAATCAGGTTTGATAGCGTATATGCTTTGAAGTCCTCCGGCATGAAAGCGAAATCCAGAAACTACCTCATCAAATATAAGCAGGGAATTATATTGCTGGGTCAATTCTCTTGCTTTCTGGAGGTAATCTTTACGGGAAAAAATAAATCCCCCGGCCCCGATAAAAGGTTCCAGGACGAAACAGGCAATTCTTTCTCCATGTTCTCTGAATTTTTCCTCAAGATCTTCCATATCGTTAAATCTGGTCATGACTATCATAGAATCAGTGCCAGAGGGAAGACCGGCAGATTCTAACTGATGCAGACCATGGTCATAGACCGTAATTCCCTTTAGAGCGTACGGGTGAGCCCCATGCCAGCCTCCTCCTACCTTTATCACCAAATCTCTTTTTGTAAAGGCCTTGGCCAGCATTATGGCATACATCGTGGCCAGAGTGCCGCTCGTAGTGAAACGAATCTTATCTGCCCCTATTTGGCTGAGTATGAGCTCCGCCAATTCCCTCTGGTAATTCCCGGGAAATCCTGTTGCTAACCCTTGACTTTTTTGGAGGTAATCAAGGAGAGCGTTTATAACTATTTTTGGATTATGCCCTAAAACATTGGCAAAATGTCCTTGCCAAAAATCTACATAAGTATTTCCATCTGCATCCAAGACTTTAGAACCGCTGCATTGGACATCATAGAAAGGGAAAGGGTCGAAAAGCCGCAGGCTATGGCTTCCTCCTCTGATTTGATACTGGGAAGCTTTCGCAAAGAGTGCTTCTGATTTATTGTGCTTTAATTTATAATTTTTAATTAAATCATCGAGCAAACTTTTTTTATCCATGATTAGTTCCCCAATTATTGAACAGTTCTAAGTAAAGTAAAAACATTTGATATTTTCTAAAAAATATGTACTACAAATCATTATGTTTAGTCAAAATTTTTTAAAAAAAGGGGGGCCAATCAAGATTTGATTAATCAAATCCACACAAATAATTATAAGGTGGGCTTGATAAATCAAGTCCCTACAAGAAAAAAGTAGCCTGTCCCCTTTATTGACCTTCCTGTTAATTTATCTTTATTTATTGAATTGGGATATTTTTATATTTCTTTTCTCCAGGCTTGATCCGACAGCTTTCTCCAACCTCGCCCAAGCAAGATTGTAATCAATCAAAGACTTAAGCTCCAGGGACCTTTCCCTTTCCAATCCCTCCTGATACTGGAGAACAAAGTAGTTTGTAGTGAGTCCTACGTTCAGTTTTTTCACCTCAGCTTCCAACCTCTCTTCGGCCAACTCCCGGGCAAGCCGATAGGCCTGGACTCTCTTGGCATTTGTTTCAATATCCCTCACCGCATTCTTAACGTCTAAAAAGATCTGCTTTTCGATGTTTTCCAGTTCAAGCTGGCTCTTCTCCAATTCCATCTTGGCTCTCACGTAATCAGCTCTTGACGTAAAGCTGCTCAGAGGAATAGAAAGAGTCAAACCTATGGTCCAGTTATCATAAAGCAGCTTAAAGGCGTCACGAATAGAATCAGCAGGGCTTCCTTCTTCTTTTCCTATGGCTCCTTGGAAAGGATCGCCATCAGGATAGATGAGTCTATCTCCTGCAAGTCCCGGGCTCCAGTAAGATAATTGTAAATCCAGGCCAGGAAGCATTTGATTTTTGGCCACGCCCATGTTTAACTCATTTGTTTCTATGTTTATCTTTTTCATCCTTAGCTCAGGTCTTTTCTCTAAAGCTTCTTTCAATGCTTCGTCTAATGAAATATCTTTCCGAATAAAGCTTGGTTTATCCAAAGGGACAATCCTTTTCGTGCTCATCTCCCCTTCTTCGGTGAGGTAAAGCAAGTCTCTGAGCACATCTTCATTCCTTCTGGTAAGAGCTTCTGCTTGAAGGATGTCAGCCTCCCTGGAAGCCACGACTGCCTCAGCATTCAATATCTCTATGGGCGCTATTTTTCCCACTTCAACTTCCTTTTTATTCTTGGCCAAAAGATCTCGAGCAAGCTGTAAAGATTGCTGTTTGACTTTGTAATCTTCAATAGAATAGACAAGGTTCCAGTAAGCTTCCTGAACCTTGTAGATGGTATCCATAAGAACAGATTGGAATTGATTAACAGAAATATCCAGATTGTTTCGAGCAACAATGATCTCTCTTCTGCTAACGTTGAACCCAAAGCCCTTCAGAAGAGGCTGGGTGAAATTGAAGCGCAGAGTATTTCCATAGGTTGGATTCATGATCTGAAAGCCAGCTGTAGTATCAGATTTATACCCCGTTAAACCCAGGGTGAAGTTTCCTCCCGTAGGTATTTGCTGAACCAAAGAGACAGAATAATCATTGTACTTTCTCACAACAACATCAGCTTGTTCAAGCCACCAATAAGAAGGATTTTCAGTCCGCTCGTTTCCAAAACCAAGATCCAAGCGCGGCAAAAAGAATTCTTTGGCTTTAGTAAGGGAAGCATCAGCCAGATCAGGATTATAAACCTCTACAGCTACATTGAGATTGTCTTTCAAGGCTTTGACAATACAATCTTCCAAAGAAAAAGAAAGCGCCTTGTCTTCCTGAGGGAAAGAGGGTTTGAAAAATAAGGTTAAAACTAAGACCAGAATAATACTCGATTTCATCCTCACGTTACTCCTCCTTGTAAAAAAATTATGTGAACAATAATCATAAATTTTATCATTCGTTCAGTCTAGCTTGTTTGTCTTGCTTCAATCAAATAATACGTATATTCTACCTCATTGGTTCAAAAAATCGAAAAAATTGGGGTCTGATCCCTTTATTATTCAGATCGGGGATAGGCATTCAGATCTAAAGAAAAAGAAGGTTTTTTTCCGCTCTTAAGTTTCACTAAACCCAGAGAAGCAACCATGGCTGCGTTGTCAGTGCAGAACTCAGGAGAGGGGATAAAAGAAGGCAAGCTTTGCTTCCGGCCAAACTCGGTAAAATGGGGCCTTAGCTTCTTATTTCTGGCAACTCCGCCACAGAGAACGAGCGATTCTGGCTTGAAGAGCTTTACGGCTTGAGCCAAGTTTGAAAGCAATGCCCGAATCACAGCCATTTCAAAACTGGCTAAAAAATCGAAAAAATAAGGATGGCTCTTTGAGAGTTTATTTTCTTTAACCAGCTTTAAAGCAGCTGTTTTAAGCCCGCTAAAACTGAAATCAAGGCTACCATCCGTCATACGGGGCAGGCCAAACGTGAATTTTCGGGGATTTCCTTTCTCCGCCAGTCCATCGATAATCGGCCCCCCAGGGTAGCCTAAATCAAGGAATTTAGCTATCTTATCCAGAGCCTCTCCTGCAGCATCATCTCTTGTTCTTCCGACAAGCTTATAATCAAGTTTTTGCTTCATAAAAAATGGGGATGGGGGCCCTCCTGAGACACCAAGAGCCAGCGCAGGAAAGGGAATTTTCCTGGTCTCAAGGAAAGCAGACTCAATATGGGCTTCAAGATGGT
>JAUWJP010000218.1 GCA_030607635.1 Candidatus Aminicenantota bacterium | reverse complement strand
TCAGGTGTCTTGTCGAGTTCCATTCTGCTAATCATAGTGAGGTTAGGCCTGAGATCTTCCGCCATATCTGCCTCTCTGGCTTATATCATAGGAAAAAATTGAATTCAAATTCGGCAAAAAGCAAGAGGCAGATAGATAAAACCTTACAATAAAAGGATTAAAAGGTCAGATTTCGACTTTGAAAATGCCCTTTAAGACGAAGCCAAGGATAATAGAAAGAGCGAAATAAACGATAAGCCAGGGAGGGATACCCAAAAGCCATGGGATGTTCCAGCCAAATAGATTCATATTCTTAGCTTGATATTTTACTTCTATAGCTTTTATCGGCGAGTCTGCTGGAAAAGGAGATTCTCCCGGATTGATAAGTTCATTGATGAAGTTACGTTTAACTTTTAGAGGAGAAATCTTACTCAGCGGTCTTTGAGCGACAGCTACTTTTTTTGTGAGTCTTTGGCCATTAACTATAAACGTTAAATCATGAACACCTTTTTCTCTTGCCTGGAGACGCCAGTTTATCTCCCTTCCTTCTTCAATCCTGAGGGGAGGAGTTTGGATGTCAAAACCTGAGGAGGGTTCGAGAGCAACATCGATGTCAAGAGGGTTGTGTCCTTCTTCCAGTTTAACCTTTAAGATTGTTTCTTGCCCAGGAGTTAAAGCCTCGTAGCCGAACCAGAAGTTAAGCTGGATAAGTATCAGAATGAGAGGAATGATCATCACCAGCATTGGTTTTGTAGAGTAGCTGATGTATCTTAAATTATAGCGGAGAATGTTTCCCTGCGCCTTAAAAGAGAGGCTCATACTATCCTTGAACAAGCGAAGCTCGAGGAGATGGGCTTTTATTTTATTCTTGACTCTCTTTATTCCTTCCTGGTTTGAAGTGAAGCGAAAGACAAAAAGCATTAAGAGCGCTGTTAAAACTGAGATGAGTATCATGCCAATCCAGGGGTTCATGTTTCGGAAAAGGAAAAAGATGAAATCAAAGATTTTGCCGAAAACAGAATTAAATATCCACATCATGGTTTTTAATAATTAAGAAATGTAGCCAAGTCCTTTAAGCTTTTTTTTGATTTCCTCCTCAGAATCGGATTCTTCGAGTTTAGCAATCTCTTTCTCCAGGCAATGGTTGATAAATTCCTCTGGAGAAGAATAGCCAGCCATTTTGGAGTATTTTTTAACTTTATCCATTAAATCCTTGTCCAGTTTTATTTTGGCTTTTCCCATTTTTTTCTCCTGGAATCTAAAATATCGGTTTTCCTACCATCTCCTTTGGTATTTCTATACCGAAGATTTTGAGTATTGTCGGTGTTAGATCATAAAGAGCTGGAGATTTGGCCTTTATCTTGCGGTTCGTGAGTAAAATTCCTGGAATAACTTCTGGAGCCATGCAGTGGTCACCACTCCATTTTTCTGTGTTGTCCTCAACAATTTCTTTTGAGATTCTTCCTAATGGAGCAGCCCAGGATGTGCGGTAGCCATGGTTATAGCCGACAATGATATCCGGAGCTTCTTCCACATACGGACCTTGGTAAACATCTTTAGCAACAAAAGCTCTCAAAACAGGCCTTCCCCCTGTTTTGGGATCACGGAAATTTTCTAATTTATAAGCGATTTCTCGAACGAGAGCTTCCTTTTCTGGTCCTGGATTGACAGCGCCTTCCGCCTCTCTTCCCTTTTGGTTAATGTAAAGGCTGTTCAGACCAAAAGAATAAGCTTTGGTTCTAGACCAGTTAGTGTTCATGAAAAGATCTTCTCGACCCTGTTTCCAGGGAGTAATCAGGGTATGATAGCCGCTTTCTTTAAGCCATGTGTTTAGATTGAAAGAGCGGCGGAAGGGAGAGAACCCGTGATCAGACATGACGATGAGCACCGTATCTTTATCCACCTTCTCCATGGCTTTTGCCAGTAACTTATCCATCTCTTTATAGATATTTTCAATCGTGTTTCCGTATTTTTTTGCCAGGGCTGGATCGTAAGAAGGATGTTCTTTATCAATAAAGCGCCAGAACATGTGTTGGCGTTGATCAGTGCTGGAAACATAATAGAAGAGGAGTCCGGAGGAAAACCTCGCCAGTTCATAATCGAACATCTCCAGCCTTTCTCTCAGGACAAGATCGTCCTGCTCCAGGAACTCGCCATCATCCAGAACGTCATTGTCAAGAGCCTTGGTATCAGCCGGAAGACCCTTGGTAAAAAATGGACCGAACCTTTTCTCCAGCTCTTCAGAGTATCCCTTGGGAGTGGAGATGGGCAGGACAGCTCGACCTGGGTCAATATTGATGGGTGAAATATAAAGCTTGAAGTTTGGCCGAACCTGTTTAAGGTAAAACACGCATATTCCGTTTACACTTTGGGTGGGAATCATCCTGAAGTGAATCCTTTTCCATGAACTCCACTCTCCTTCTTTGAGAATAAATTCGTTATCCTGGAACGAAATTTTAGCCACCGGATTCACCGGGTCGACAAAAACCTTAAATTCTATTGCTGATTCCGGCCTATCCTTTTTGAACGCATTCACAGGCCCGAGAAGCTTTGCTTCGACTCTATTGGCGATGACGTTGACTGGATGTATTCTTCCTCCACCTATATCCTCCTTGAGTTCTTTGGCTTCTGTTGTGTAGTAGTTGAATATACCGTAGCTTCCGAGTATATCTGGTGTTCCCATACCGGAAATTGTTCTCTGTTTTGTAGAGGATGGAGGATAATTAGCCGGGATTTTAAAAACAGTTGCCGGAATGTCATGATCTTCGAGAATCTGCCAGAAAGCTCTTCCTTTCCGCATATTCTTTACCTCTCCTCCTGAAAGAGGAAGAATAAGTTTTCCGACTCGAACTGTTTTTTTTGCCCCCGTAGTTTCGGATGCAGAAAACACAGGAAAGTAGCGTTCAGGATCTCTGTGGATGAAATCAAATATGGCATGCCCACCTGGATTCGTTCCGGTAGCAAAATTCGACCAAGCCACAGGACTCTGAGGTGGAATGCTTGTTCGGAGTGGGAGAAAATCTCCCTGGCGCGCCAGCCTCTGGAAATAAGGAAGTTTACCTTCCTTCATCCATAGCTGGAGAAGGCGAGGGTCCATCCCGTCAAGTCCAAGGATAAGGACTTTTTGGGGAGTCTCTCTCTTTCCAAAAGCTTTTGTAGTCAGGCCTGGGCTTCCCAAAGTCAGAAGAGACCCGGCAGCCAAGCCTAATTTAATGAATTCTCTTCGGTCTATGTGGTTCATTTTTTCTCTCCCTTTCTATTTTGATCTAAGGAAAAATTCTGGACATCTAGCAGTGAACACCCGTCCATGTGCGAGGGCACCTGGAGGCCAAATAATTCAAGTGCTGTTGGAGCAATATCCATTATGGAAGGACTCTTTGTGTTTATTTTTTTGCTGCAGAAAAATATGCCGGGGACAATCCTGGGGTCGATGCAGTGATCTCCACTCCAGGCTTTGATGTTATCTTCAAAGACAGTGTTATTGACTTTCCCAGTTACTGAATCCCAGGAAATCCTGTATCCTTCGTTATATCCTACAACAAGATCAGGACAATTATCTAGATAAGGACCAGATGGAAGTTCATCCCGGTCAAAAACTTTATTGATGGCTACAGAGTTTTTTTCTTCGTCTTTTAGGCCATCCAACTTTCTGATAATTTCTCTCTTTAAGACCTTTGTTTCTTCACCGGCATGAATCGTCCCCTTTGCTTCCCTGCCATTCTGGTTTATGTAAACTCCCCCAAG
>JAUWJP010000250.1 GCA_030607635.1 Candidatus Aminicenantota bacterium | reverse complement strand
ATGTCTATTCCATATTTTAAGCATGTCCTGTAGATATTGGGAAACCTTTTTTTGATATCAACTTTCGCATAAGAAACCAAATCCAAGTAAACACAACTTGAATTACTGTTTGTCATCTCCTCATAGATAGCCCTTGCCACCTCATCCCGTGGAGCCATATCTCTTTTCTTGTTGTAGTTCTCCATAAAGGTCTGGCCCTCTTTGGTCTTTAATCGGGCACCTTCTCCTCTCACCGTCTCTGAAATCAAAAAACCATCTGCATCCCGATGAAAAAGCGAGGTCGGATGAAACTGGATGTATTCCATATTGACAATTCTGGCTCCTGCTTTGTAAGCCATAGCGTAGCCATCTCCGATGGCTCCCCCGGGGTTGGAAGTATAAAGATAGATGGTTCCGCAGCCGCCAGTAGCCAGAATCGTGTTATGGGCAAAAATCGTGTTAACCCTGCCGCTTTTGTTGTCTAAAACATAAGCTCCTATGCACTGCGGTTCTTCATAATAAAATGTGGGATTCTTAGAATGATGGGGCACGGTCAACAAATCCACAGCGGTATGCTCGGGGAGAAGCGTTACATTGGAGTACTTCTTTAAAGCTCGGATAAATCTTTCCTCGATTGTCTTACCTGTCGTATCCTCTACATGAAGAATCCGCCTACGGGAGTGCCCAGCTTCCTGTGCATAATCTAAAGAATCTGGAGAACTCCTGGCAAAAGGAATCTTGAGCTCTTTAATCAAGATATCATCTACAGCCTTTTTCCCTTCGCTGGTCAAAATCTCAACAGCTCCCGGATTATTGATACCATCACCTGATTGAATTATATCGTCTTTCAAGAGCTCTGGATGGTCATCGTGTCCAAGAGAAACGATCCCTCCTTGGGCATAATAAGTATTCGACTCTTCAAGGTTAGAATTTTTGGTTACAACGATCACTCTTAGGCCGCTCTTCGCTGCTTCCAAAGCTGCACTAGCTCCAGCAATCCCACAGCCAATTATCAGAATATCAGCATTTAAACTCTCTTTTTCACTCATAATCGCCTATCTCAAAAACTCAATGCTTATGTCCACCGATTGGTAAGAATGAGTTAAGCTTCCCACAGAGATGAAGTCAACTCCCAAGGAGGCTATCTCCTTGATTCTTCTTAGGGAAACTTTGCCTGAAACTTCCAAAGGAACTTTCCCTTTCACCTGTTTGACAACTTCTTTCATTGCTTCTTTCGGCATATTGTCGAGCATAACCATATCGGCCCCGCTTTGAACAGCTTCTTGAACTTCTTCTATACTGGCAGCTTCTACCTCAACTCTCACTCCAGGCTTTATACTATCCTTAGCACTCTTTACAGCCTGAGAAATGCTGCCAACAATCCTCAGGTGATTATCCTTTATCCACACCATTTCAGAAAGATTGAAGCGGTGATTCACCCCTCCACCCATCCTCACCGCATATTTTTCAAGACTTCTCAAGCCAGGTGTTGTTTTACGAGTATCAAGAATCTTTGTTTCTGTTCCTTGAAGCAACCGAACAAACTTCTGCGTAGTGGTGGCAATTCCAGACATCCTTTGGAGAAAATTAAGAGCTATTCTCTCTCCCTTGAGAATGGAAACTGAACGGCCTTGAATCGTGGCTAATGTCAGACCTTCTCTGAACTTCTTGCCGTCATTTAAATTCTTCTTAAAGACAATGGATGGGTCAATTTTGCTAAATACTCTCCTGGCAACATCAATCCCTGCCAGAACACCTTCTTCTTTGGCTAAAATTATTGCCTCTGACTCAAAATCTGCAGGGATAATGTTTTCAGAGGTGATATCACCCTGAGGCATGTCTTCTTTTAAGGCAGTCTCAATGAGCGCATCTGTCACATCTTCTTTCATTTGAATAAATTATAGATTTTTCCTGTTCACCAGTCAAACCCCACATTTGCCTTTCCAAATGCTATTTATTAAAATAAGCATGCTCTATCTAGAAATCAAAAATTAAAGTAGACTACAAAGTTCAAGTTTTCACTATATTTTGAAAAAGAAATTTTGATTATCAAGCAATTTCAATAGAAATAAACAAAGCTTTTTAGCTGGGGATTGTAAAAAATGAAAAAGAAAATAACAAAAGCATCAGATTTAAGAAGAGCACAATACATAAAAAACCTCCTGAAAAAAAAACCAAAAGACCAAAAATTCTGTGTTCTTGGGGCTGGACATGGTGGATTGGCCATGGCTGGTCATCTGGCCATTAAAGGCTTCAATGTTAACCTTTATAATCGGGGACGAAATAGGATCAAACCTGTCATACAAAGAAAAGGAATCAAAGTCGAAGGAGAAGTCAAAGGATTCGGAAAGATTGAGCTCGCTTCGACCAGCATACAAAACTGTATCAAGGACGTAGATGTCCTCATGGTCGTTGTGCCAGCCTACGCTCACACTTTCATCGCCGAATCCTGCGCGCCATACCTTAAAGAGAATCAGGTGGTTATCCTCAATCCTGGCCGGACAGGAGGAGCACTGGAATTCTATAACGTCCTCAAGCAAAAGAAGCTGAAGCAATTTCCTTTTATCGCCGAAGCACAGACATTCCTTTACGCTTCAAGAGCTCTCGGACCGGCACATGCCAAAATATTTTCTGTCAAAAATTCTGTTCCCCTGGCAACCCTTCCAGCTTACTGGATTCCTGGTGTTTTAAAAATCATCAATAGAGCTTTTCCCCAATTTATTCCTGGAGACAATATCTTCAAAACAAGTTTTGAAAATATCGGCGCCATATTTCATCCCGCCCTCACTATTCTGAATGCAGGCTGGATCGAATCGACTTATGGCGATTTCGAGTATTACATTAAAGGAGCAAGCCACTCTGTTGCCCATGTTCTCGAAAAACTGGACAAGGAACGCCTGGATGTTGCGGCAGCTTTAGGCATAAAAGTCATGAGTGCCAGAGCCTGGCTTTACACAGCATACAGTGCTGCAGGAAATAACCTCCATGAAGCTATTCAAGACAACCCCGGGTATCTAGGGATTAAAGCTCCTGACAGGCTTCACCACCGCTATGTCGATGAGGATGTACCTATGAGCCTCGTCCCTCTTGCTTCCATCGGTGACATGCTCAAAGTTGAAACACCAACCATAAAATCCATAATCCGCCTTGCTTCAATAATGAGGGGAATAGATTTCTGGAAAATAGGGAGAACAATTGAAAAATTGGGAATTAAGGGAATGTCTGTCAAAGAAATCCGCCTTCTGGCTGTAACAGGAGAAATATAAAGTGGGGTCAGTCAACAAAAAAAAAATTTTAGGAGCTTCCTTAGGCAATTGTGTTCATGTCGCAGGCATCCTTAATTTCCTAAAATTAGCTGAACGCTGCGGCTATGAAACACTTT
>JAUWJP010000071.1 GCA_030607635.1 Candidatus Aminicenantota bacterium | reverse complement strand
TTGCTTTTTTTGTTTAAATTCCCTATAATTTATTGGTGCGCCTCCTTTATTTAAATTTTTTCCATGAATAATAAATCAAACTGCAGACATGCACATGAGGTGCATTTCATCATTACATTAACTATTCTTATTTTTGAATCTTTTTAAATCCTATGAGCACTGAACCTCGAGACAAAAAACTTCTAAGCCTTTTATACACCGACGAGTTAACGCAAATATTCAACCGTCGGTATTTGAAAGAAGTAATCCCGGGATATCTTACGCAGGCGGGTAAGGAAAAGTTTACAGTAGCCTTCTACATGATCGACATGGACAATTTTAAGGCCATCAACGATGGCTACGGACATGGAGTGGGCGACCGAGCACTGAAGCATTTTTCCAAAATTATTTCAGAAAATATCCAGGACAAAGGGATTGCAATCCGTTATGCAGGTGATGAGTTCGTCCTTATTATATCGAAGTTGACCAAGAAACAAGCCAGGGAGCTTGGGATGGAGGTTCTGCAAAAGATAATGGAATCGCCTCTTAAAGTTAAAGACAAAGAACTAACGATTAAATACAGTGCTGGTGTTTCCCTCTTTCCCAAGGATGGAAAAACCTTGAAGACGCTCTTCAGAAAAGCCGATGAAGCCCTCTATACGGCAAAGGATCGAGGGAGAGGAAGAGTTGTTGTCTACCCCGATAAGGGTAAGCTTCTGACTCCTTCTAAGCTCGATTCCATCCTTTCTTATCCCCATATCGTTGGCAGGGATGATACGATTCAATTCTTAGACAAACATTTCTCCGGGAAAGAGAATCCTATGGTGTTTCCTGTGCTTTTTGGGGATGATGGAACAGGAAAATCAAGACTCATGGAGCACGCCCGAGAGACCGCTCAACAAAATTTCGCCTTCACCCTATTCGCCAAGGGCTACCCCTTTTGGCAGACGGATATGTATAGTGGCGTATTATCAGCTTTGGGGATACTCTTCGAGCAGGAACCATCCATTTCTGATGAGGTATTCTCTAAGCTTGAGGACAGGTACAAACTCACCCTCAAGCCACACATATCTTTGTGGGATTCAAAAGAGATGGAGGAAACAGAGGAAGTCGCCGCATCTGACAGAATGGCCCTTTTTGAGGCATTGACTCAGGTTTTCATCATTCTCCGTGAAATGGGCAATGGCGCTGTCCTGCTTGACGATGCAGACCAAATTGACCCGCCATCGTTGCAGTTTTTCGATTCCCAGTTCGAGCAAACAGAGGAGAGCAAGCTGTTCTTCCTTTCTTCGATCAACAGCCCAGATTTAATTACAGGAGAGGACAAGCTTTTATTCCTTCTCCATTCAATGCCAGAGGCGGCAACGAACAGCGATATCCAAAAATTTCAGCTTGAACCTTTGAGCTTGGAATCGGTCCATGAGCTTGTAGCCAGGCAGTTTGACGGGAAAACGTTGCCTGCTGAATCAGAAGAAGCCCTTTTGCACAACTCCGATGGAAATCCGCAGTTTATCCTGGAGGCCTTAGCGTTCCTTCTTATAGAAGGTAAGATAGAAGCCGTAGGAAATGAATGGGATCTCTCCCTGGTCAAGCCTGAGGATATACCGGAAAGCCTCAGCGAAATGATCAAAGAGAGGCTGATGCACATGGGTGAGGAAGCAGTAAATGTTCTCAAGATGGCCTCACTTCTTGGGGATAAGATCAATGCGCATCAGCTTACAGAGATGTCAGAACTCAAGCACCAGCAGGTCGTGGATATTCTTCACAAGGCCCAAAGACAGCTTTTTATCGAGGAAACACCAAATTCTGAGGAGTACATCTTTGCTAACAGGATGGACCGTTCTATTTTTTATTCACTCATGAATGAAGATGAGCGCCACGAGCTTCATGCTCGTGCAGCAGAGATAGAACAGAAATTTTCTGCTGGTTCCCTCGAACGTGTCGTTGGAAAGCTGGCTTACCATTTCCAGAATGCTGGTCATTTGGATAAAGCAGCACAGCTGTTTTCTATGCTGAAAGACAAAATGGATGCGGTGTTTATCTCACGAGGCGCCCAAAAAATCCTGAAAAAGAGGATACTTACAACATCTTTAGCCAAAGAATCTCCCCTTGAACCTGAGGACCTTTCCAAAGCCATCGAGGCAGGGAGGGCTTTCAAGGCCGTCCTGAATAATATACGCCTCTATCCAAAAGACCATGATAATGTAAAGAAATCGGTGGAGAGGATCCTGCAACTTCTGGGACCATTTCTTGCTGAAAAGACGGAAATCCTTTCTATTTCGGTCACGCCAGAGACGGTACTTTTTAACGGTCTGCCTCCGCCATTAAAAGCAGTTGATTTGCGATTGAGCGAAGACCTGTACGAAATTCTGAACAGTTACGGACTGCAAGGGGTGTTATTCGTCCGAGGGATAACCCGGGATGAACTGGAGAGATTTTTGAATATACTCACCAGACCTCCTCAAGAAGTAGCTGGCCGGTGGGATACGCTTGTGCAAGAACTCGAATTATCACACATATTGCCCGATCGAAAAATGTTTGTGGCAGTAGGCGAGCGCAAAATAATGCTCGACAAACAAGGGTACCTTGTCCAAGCCCCCTGGCAGGAAAGCAAAGGTGCTCCATCTCCCACTCCGAAAGATACTTCACCCATACCCGATGAACAGATGAAGCAATTAAAAAATATGTTGGACGAGTTTTCAAGGGATAAACAAGAGTTGCTCTCGGCAGTTCAATCTGGACATGCTGGCAAACAAGAATTCCAACACCTTATAGATCTTCTGCAGCAGACGGACATTTCAGAAGTAACCAAAACTTTGTTAGAGTCTGAAGGAATCTCCCCTCGCGTTAAAGAGGTTATGCCTGAAGAAGCTCCTCCTACAGAAGCATCCGGAGAAGAAGATCCTGCCAGGCAATATAAATATGCCGATGTTATTCCAGATGTAAAGTATGTAGAGCAGATAAAACGGGATCTATCCTTAGCTTTCGAAGACCTTAATTCTGAGGACATAAAAACTCAAGGGAGAGCAATGGCTTGGCTGGCAAAACAGAAACCAGATAAATTAGCTGAGGTCGCCTTGAGGAGAATCACATCTGACGTTCCGCTCAAAGCTCGCCGATTAGCGGCAGGCGCTATCCAGAAAGCTGGAGGAAATTCTGTGGAAGCATTTTTGGAAGAAATAAATCCTGATATTCCTGTTACTCAGCTTCTTAAATTAATCAATGTAGTCGACATGTTCGTCGACCACCCGAAGGTGATCCCCTTGCTACGCAATATAACTCTTTCAGGACCATCTGAAACAGTACAACCCGCACTAGAAGTCCTGGAGCAACTTCCTGGGAAAGAGGTCGACTCGGCTCTCCTCGATTTATTTGATTTAGCTGCGGGAAGCACAGAATTGCATCTCCTCTATATACTTGCTAAACGCAAAATTCTGGAGGCTGTGCCTGTGCTTTTGGATGTAATAAAGCCGAAGTGGATCTGGGAGAAAGAGACAAGAATTTCGTTTCAATCGAAGGCTTGCAGAACTCTGGGGCTAATCGGTTCGCCACAAATAGCAGAAGAACTTATTGCTGTTGCGACAAAGCGCAAGCCATGGGCATTTCTAAAAACAAAGCCTGAACCTATAAGAGCGGCTGCAACTTGGGCTTTGAGGAAATTACCGGGTAACGAGAGAATTAATACTGTTCTGGAAGTTCTGAAAAACGACAAATCTCTTCGGGTAAGAAAAGCTGCCAGAGCATAAAAAGCTCCTCAAGGGGGATCCTAGCTTACCTTTATTTTTCCAGTCGAATAATAATCAAGGTCAGGTCTTTGTAGCTTAATGCTTTCCGGAATGTTTCCTTTAGTGTTAAATCTAAGTCGGCCGGGCCAGAAGTATACACATGTTTCACGCCACTGGACAGGGCCCCAAAAGCCATGGCCTGGTCTCCATTAAGCGTTTTCAAACTCATAAGGATCCTCTTAAATTAAGATTTATAGCTGTATATCATTATACATCCTAATAGCTCAGTAAATTAGAAGAAAAATCACCATATTAATATTGATCAATTTTAAATTTTTATGTCAGAATTCTTTTTATCCACCCTGGTGGCTTTTCATCTTCTTCGAACCCAGTAGAAGGCAAACGGGATTCCAGTAACGATAAAAATAAGATCCACGGCAGAATTCTGCCATTGATAAACGGTTCTGAGGACGATCAGGCCTATGATAAACAAGAGAGATAGAAGGGGAAGGAAAGGATAAAGCGGGACTCGGAAGAAGTTTGTGCTTCCTATGTGGTCTTTCCTCATTTTGAAAAGCGCCAGAGTGGAAAGCCCGTAAAAAATCAGGATTGTAAAGACCAAGCCGGTTGCAATTGCCTCGAATGTCCCGCGGATAATGAGAATGGCTCCCCCCCACAGGCAGTGAACGACAATCGCCCGGGAAGGAGTTCGGAATCGGGGATGGACGTGATCCAGCCATTTAAAGAAGAGCCCGTCTCTGGCCATGGCATAATAGGCCCGGGTCGCAGTCATCATGGTTCCGTTGATGCTCCCGCTTGCAGAAATTATCACAAGGATGGCGATGAGCGCAGCGCCGACAGGACCGATTAACACGGTCAGGACATCCGAAGCGACGATCGTGCTTTCCCTTATTCCCTCCATTCCAAGGATCCTGTGGTAGGTTAAATTTGTTAAGGCATAAAGCAGGATAACTAAACCAATTCCGATTACCAGGCTTAAAGGGATGACACGTCTTGGATTTTTCATTTCTCCGGCTGGGTACCCGATCCGTTCCCAGCCCGTGTGGCAAAAAATAATAAGCATCAGGGCGGCAACGACACTCCCCAAAGGGCTCAACAGCCCTTCTGGCGCTGTTCTGGTAGAAAGCAAGTTTTCATGTCCCTTGCTGAAGACAACGCCGACGATAACGATGGATAACAGGGCCCCCACTTTCAGGATCGTGGAAAGTTTTTGGAAAACACTGGCCCTTTGAATCCCGATATAGTTCAGGGCGCCTAACAGAAAAATGACGGCGAGTGCGGTAATGATCCGGCTAACTCTATCCAAGGCGACAAAATAGCCAAAGTAATCCGCTACGATCAGGGCCAGGCCTGCGGCTGCACTTGTCCGGATGATGAACAGCTGTGCCCACCCAAACATGAATCCGGCAAAGGGTCCGAAGCATCGGCTTATGTATACATATTCTCCTCCCGTGTTAGGCATTCGTGTTCCGAGTTCGGCGTAGATCAATCCGCTGGTGAACACAAAAACTCCGACCAGCAGCCAGAGAAGAATGATTGAGTCAAAGGAGGCGATGTATCCGGCAATGATCTGAGGTGTGGAATAGATGCCGGCACCTATTGTGATCCCGATCAGGATGGCGATCCCGTCAAAGACTCCCAGAGCTTTCCGGAGAGAGGGCCCTGAAGATTTGGCCTCATTTACCATCGTGCGTAACATATAGCACAGCATAATTTAACGGTCAAACGCATTCCTTTCAGTTCTATGAAAAATTATTGAACAAAGGGAAAGGCTACTTTTTCTCCTTCCCATATTCTTATTCTAAAAATAATCATTAAAACCTTGATAAGAATGGCAATTCCTGTAATACTTTTCTCTTGCTGTAACGATAGAAAAAATCTTTATCTATTCTCGATTGATATAGGTAAGACATGATGAATAGTCCCGATCATACAAAGCATTTTGATATAAAAAAAGAAGCATTAGAGGCAGAAAAGAGAATAAGAGAACATATAAGAGAGACTCATGTTGAATATTCCCCTTTTCTCAGTCAGTCAGGAGACTGTAATGTCTATCTCAAACTTGAAAACCTTCAGTTAAGCGGCTCGTTCAAGCTGCGGGGAGTCATGAATAAACTCCTTTCCCTGCCTGAAAAGGAGAGGAAAACTGGACTGGTTACAGCTTCATCCGGCAATCACGGCGCAGCATTTGCCTATGCCCTCAATAAACTGGGAATGACAGGAACAATCTACATGCCTTCAATCGCAAACGAGGCAAAGATTGAAGGCCTTCGTTATTACGATGCAGAGTTAAAGTTTCATGGAACAGACTGTGTCGAAACAGAAATTTTTGCCAGAAGCACCGCAGAAAAAAATAATCTTGTGTATATCCCACCCTATAATGATCTCAAAATAATCGGAGGCCAGGCTACGATCGGGATCGAACTACAGAGACAAATTGAAAATATAAATACTGTGCTTGTGCCGGTCGGCGGAGGAGGTTTGATTTCAGGAATCGCAGCGTATCTTAAATCCATAGATAAAAATATTGAAATTATCGGCTGCCAGCCCGAAAACTCCGCTGTCATGTATGAATCCATTAAAGCTGGGAAAATTGTGGAAATGGAATCAAAGCCTACGCTTTCTGATGCATCCGCCGGCGGGATCGAAAAAGGCACCATCACTTTTGACATCTGTAAAAAATACGTTGATGATTTCATTCTTGTCACAGAGGAAGAGATAAAAGAAGGCATTAAACTTTTCTTAGAAAAACATAGTATGCTCATAGAAGGTACAGCAGCCCTCCCAGCAGCCTCTTACCTTAAGACAATAGAAAAATTTAAAAATAAAAACGTTGTTTTAATCCTGAGCGGAGCGAGAATAAGCCTGGACCAACTGAAAGAAGTAATCGGCGAAGGAGACAAAAAATGACAGAAATTTTTAATCTCAGCCAAATTAAGGAGGCTTTAAAAAATATCGATCCAATTCAAGCGATTGAAGAAGGATTTGTGGCTTATTCTCAAGGAAAAGTGGTTGTACCACCTATAGGAGAGATGATTTTAAACGCCCTCCTGGAGATGTCCACATAAAATATGGCTATATCACCGGTGATGAATACTATGTCATAAAAATTGCCTCCGGTTTCGATGAAAATATAAAGCTTAACCTCCCGACGTGTTTGGGCCTTATGCTTGTCTTCAAGCAGAAAACAGGAGAGCTGGCCTGCATCCTTCTCGATGAAGGTTATCTCACCAACATCCGAACTGTTGCGGCGGGAGCAGTGGTTGCCAAATACCTTGCCCCGAGGAATGTGCGGCGGGTAGGAATTTTTGGCGCAGGCATCCAGGGCAAAATACAGCTTGAGTATTTAAAATCGACTGTTGATTGTGATGATGTCATCGTCTGGGGAATCAACCAGCAAGAACTAAATGACTATAAAAAGGCAGTGGAGCCGCTCGGCTGTCACATTCAAACCACACAGGATGCCGAAGACATAGCTGCAACCTGTAATCTCATCGTTACAGCGACACCTTCAAAATCCCCCCTGCTTCGGGCTGAGCAAATCAGGAAAGGAACACACATAACAGCCGTAGGCTCTGATACATCTGAGAAACAAGAACTTGACTCAAAAATTCTCCAGATGGCTAATATAGTTGCGGCAGACAGCATCAGTCAGTGTCAAGCTCGAGGAGAAATTTTCCAAGCCTTAAAAGCTGACATGATCAAAAACGAAAACATCGTTGAATTAGGAAATGTTATCGATAAAAGAGAGCTGCAGAGGTCATCTGATGAACAGATTACAATTGCGGATTTGACCGGTGTTGCAGTTCAGGATATTCAAATTTCAAAGGCTGTCTATGAGATTCTAAGCCACGATGAATCATAAAAGTATTATGAGGTATATTAAAAGAAATTTTTGCAAGAGAGGTCACCATGAAAATTGAAATTTTTGAAATGGAGAGAGCCCAATCTTCATTGGAAAACAGAGTGAAGTATAACCTGACAGAAAGCGGCGTTCACCTTTATACTCTAGAAGAGTTCCTGAGAAGCGACGAGATTGAAAAATTGTTGTCTATACGGCTTGGTTATGGCCAGTCAAACGGCTCTGATGAACTTAGAGAAGCTATCAGCCGCCTCTACCCAAGAACAGATC
>JAUWJP010000176.1 GCA_030607635.1 Candidatus Aminicenantota bacterium | reverse complement strand
AGTAGTTTCTCCTCCAGTTTTTCATTCTGATCACATGAAGGTCAACCTCTCTCGGTACCCATCCTTCGCCCTTCATCATCATAGCCCGCTCGCCTGGAGTTAAACCGTATCTCACAGGGATAGGTAATGCTCCGATGAAAGATTCGTATTCGGGACGCAAAAGAGGACCCTCGATGATATCGCCTCCGGTTGGATTGGGTCTGTCCAGAACATAGACCGGGATCTGAGCTTCCGCAGCTGCTTCGAGGACATATTTAAGGGTAGTGATGTAGGTGTAAAATCGGATTCCTACATCTTGGATATCATAAACAAAAGCATCAATTCCTCGAGTTTGCTCTGGTGTCGGCTTTTTGTTTTTTTCATAAAGGCTGTAAATCATTATGTCTTTTAGCTGGCTGTTTTTTACTTCTGTTCCTGCTTCCACTGTTCCGGAGAACCCATGTTCCGGAGAAAAAATGGCTTGAATATTTTGCCCTTTCTCAAGAAGAGCCTGGACCAGACACTTTCCTGGAGGGAGAACAGAGGAGTGATTGATGATAAGCCCCAGTGATTTTCCTTGAAGTTCGGAAGGGAAATTTTTAACGAACATTTCATTCCCGAGTTCCACTCGTCTTTCAGGTGCAAGAGAGATTTTTCTCGGGAAAGAGCAAAAAAGCAGGATTGCACTTATGAAAAAAATGGAAAGAACTCTCGCCGTATTTTTTCTCCTTTGCGCTTTTTTATTTTTATTGAGATGTAACATTTGATAGATACTGGCTTAGTCCCGTTTCTTTTACGGTGTTTAAGGTCTTACTTCGTATGAGACCTTTTTCTAGTCGAAAGGACTCAAGGATCCGAATAATAGAAAAGGCGACTTCTGCGGTCTGCCCCGCCTCTTTATTTTTGAGATAATTTATGGCATCAAACAAGACAGCGTTTGCTTCGCCGTATGAAATTGGACTTCGGATTCCATAAAGCTTTACCCATTGCGGATGCCTCAGGACGTCGTTGACATGGGATTGAATGAGGTATGTCGCCCGACCAATAAGTTTGAGATTACTCGGGCTGACGTTGGTCATTGTGTTTCCGATGACCTTTCCCAGACGCGCCATGACCCCTGTTGAATGGGCGTTAAGCAGGATCTTGAGGGCTATCCGCTGATTGATGCCCAGTGGGTCGTTTGTCGTCCCGATGTTCACAACGATAAGGGAGTTTTTCCCTTCAGCTCCGAAATCAGGTATTTTCCGGATGAGTCTTGATATTTTCTTCGAGGATTTGTCAGTTATAAGAATAATGGCCACACTCGCCCCCTTCTTCGAGAAGAGGTCGATGAATTTTCGGATATCAGAATTCTTCTTTCCAAGCTCAGCTTCTTCAGGGCTAATAAGCACTGCAACTCCCAGGTCTCCCTGTGCTGGTTCTCGATTCTTCAGGTTGAAATCAGCGAAAGAAAAATCGTACAGAAACTGCTGGTTATTTCCTGCGTTTTTAAGGCTTTCCAGGGCTGCTTTTTTTAAGTAGGCGTCATCTATTTCATCTTCAAAAGGCTTTCTGTAGAATTCCGGGGAGAGTCCTCTGAATGGCCTTCCGAGAAATGCTTGCCAGGCATCCTGGAGATTGGCGGCGGGGGTCCAGACCTGAATCCAGCTTTTTCTTTTTGCTTGCCTGACTGTGTCCAAGGGAAAAAGGCGAAACGTTGGGCTTCTTTCAGTGCTGTCGATAAAGACTGTGATCAAGCCTTTTTGGGCAAAATAGGTAGAGAAATTCTCTGTCTTATAAGTTTGGGCTTCAAGCTGTGTGAATTTGGCTATGGCAGAAAGGCTTGCTTTGACCTGTTTCAGAATATTAGAAAATTCCTTTAGTTTGTCTTCAAGGCGAAGTTCACTTTTAAATCCAAGGGCTGCCATCTCTTTTTTGGAGAGGAATTTTCTTAGAGAGCGATCAAGCGCTTGCTGTAGAATATTCCCGACGACAAAAGTTTCGATTGTTGTAGCCTGCATCCGGGTTGAGCCGGTTATCGATTGAGACCCTGTTGTGAGATTTATTTTTGTGATTCCGGGTTCTTCAAGGATTCTTCGGCTCCTATTGAAGGGACGAAGATTTTCGTCAGGGTTGTTGTAAATAAAATAGAGCTTCTTTTTGGTCTTTTCCGGGTCATAAGACTCGGCTGTTCTCCACTGGTCTAAAGCGGCTAAAATCGTTCCGATAACAGAAGAAGTTTCACCTCCTTCAGTCACACAGATGACCACATCCCCTTTCTCGACTTCTCTATCCTCAAGCTGAAGACGTCCTATAAGCTGCAGGTCTTCAAATCCTTCAAGGGAACTGATAAGGGCTCGGTCTCCACCGGTCATCTCTCCGATGAGCTGATTCTCGATGGAATCCCCAAGATGGAGTTGGATCTTTGACCAGATCCTTCTCTTTTTTCTGACTTTTTGCCAGAAAGGGCGCCAGAAAGTACTTTCCATCTGTTTGGCCAGACGGCCTGTGGCACCGCAGCCGTAGATGTATATTTTTTGCTTGGAGAGGAGAGCTTGTTCTATAGCCTGAACAGCTTGTTCCAAGGTTTCTTTTTCTATGGCCAGTGCTTTAAGTTTTTCCACAATATCTTCGTCTACAGAGAAAAGTAGACGAAGGCCGCTCTTGCAGTCCTTCTGTATTCTTTTGCTTAAATCCCAGGTTTTTTTATGACGTTGTTCAGTAAGAAGTGTATGAAGCTGAAATTGAGTTTTATTCTGGACATAATCTATGGATTCAGAAGAAGGGCTGATCCTCAGAAGATTAAGGATGCTGACCTTGGTTGTAGAGACTACTTGCGTTTCCTGTTGGCAGATGGAAAAAACCTGAAACCCCAGCAGGAGAGATACCAGTGCGAGGAAAAAGGTAAAGAAAATTAGGCGCGAGCTCATCTTAAGTCCTCCGTATGTATTCGAATATCATTCTGCAAATACCTGCAGAAGATATTTAAATCATCTTAGCCATATTGGTGGCTGTCATCGAGAATATCATTTTCCTGCCAATCCTTAGTCCAGTCGCTTAAAAGGAAAATTTTCATTTTACCATCTGCTGTAGAGCAGATTATACGGTTAAGGCCGGCATTTATAATCATTTTCTTGCAAATAAAACAGGGGAAAGCATCTATTGTTTCATTTTTTCCGAAAGCACTGCCGTAGATGTACATGTCGCCTCCCAGGAGGCTGACTCCAGCTCGGGCAGCATTGATGATAGCGTTTTGTTCTGCATGGACGCTTCGGCACAGCTCATAGCGCTGGCCGTGGGGTATTTTCAACTTATCCCTGAGGCAGAAGCCGTGTTCGAGGCTGCTTTTGGTTTTCCTCGGGGCACCCACGTATCCCGTGGAGATGATTTGGTCATTTCGGATGATGATGGCCCCTATGGATCGACGCCAGCAGGTGCTGCGCCGTCCAACTTCCTTTGCGATACCCAAATAGTATTCGTCCTTGGAAATTCTTTTCTTTGTCATAACAATTCCTCCAGCTTTCTGTATAAATCTTTGAGGGAACCATCATTGATCACGAGGAAATCTGCCATCTTCATGCAGTTATGAAGCTGCTGTCCTTTTTCGAGATCTGTCATCTCTTCTGCCTCTTTTTTGATGAATTCCTCAAGAGTTGAGGCTGACTCCGCTCTTCCTCTCTGTTTCGCTCTCTCATATCTTAAATCCACAGGAGCATCAACGGCCAGGAGGATAAAGTCTTTTTGGTTTCTCAAATATTCAACCTCTCTGGGGTTGCGAATGCTGTCTACTACAGATTTGTCCTTGACCTTTTTCATGACAAGCCTAGCCAGGATATCATGGCCACCTTTTTCTCTCAACTCGTTTCCCATTTTTATCAAGTTATCCCTGGTCGCCTCTTTTCCTATTTTTCGGAGTTCTTCACGAATCAGGTCGGAGAGAGAGAAATAGTTGTAGCCCTTCCTTTCAAAGTACGCAGCCACCTCTCCTTTTCCAGCGCAGTTTGTGCCTGTTAAACCGATAAGTTTCACATCTTTTTTCATTTTCTTAAGATTCTGGGGATACCTTTTATAAAATTAAGAATCGGACTCCCAGCCTTTATCAGCGACCAATAAGATAAAATGGAAAAGGCAGCCTTAATTTTTTTAAAAAGCCGGTCATGATAAAAAAGAACAAAAGATTTATCCAACACCTTTGGCCAGTTTGCGCTGTAGGGATACCACCAGAGTTGGGTCTTTTTTTTAGCAAAGTCCAGGCTGATATATTTGATATTCATAAGTTTCTGAAGGCCGTATTGTCCATGGGTGCGCCCTTTTCCAGTTTGCTTCACTCCTCCCCATATTGCGCCGGGCTCTATGAAAGAGAACATATGATCGTTCACTGTGATAGTGCCTGCTTCGATTCTCTCGGCCATCCAGGATGCCATTTTCTTGCTTCT
>JAUWJP010000041.1 GCA_030607635.1 Candidatus Aminicenantota bacterium | reverse complement strand
CCCAATGACGCGCCACGTCCTGTGGCGCGTTGCTTCAGACAGATTCAAAAGCCAGGGATTGTATGGAAGACGAATTCAACCACTCCACCGAAGAAGAAGAGTTGCCTGCGCCCCGGCCCTCGCGAGGCCGGGCAATAGTGCGCTTTGCGCGCGAGTTGCTGGAGACCATCCTGCCGGCGCTCCTCATCGCACTGTTAAAATAGAAGGCGATTATATATCGCTCAAGGGACAAAAGAAATACTCCATCCCTATGATGAGCTTTTTACAGCAATAATATTGTCATAGCAATCATAATTACTCAATCACCTTTTAGGATGAATTTGGAGGTGATTTTTTATTATCTATAAAGGTGGTGATTTATAGGTTATTGCTAGGAAAAACTGTTGGGGTTGCGTCTCAACATTTGACATTTCAATCAGATTTTTTGAACAAATAAATGCTTTTTTTGAGATAGTTCTTAATGTAAAACCTAAAAGAGTTAACAAATATGTCAAATGTTGAGACGCGACCCCTTTTTTTTTCTTTGATCTGTTTCAATCTTGTTCTGGATTATCTGTACCGATAATTTGATATATAGGGTTCTGGTAGGAGGAAATAACATACTCAGCCCTATGAAGTCAGTGATAAATCCTGGAGTTAAGAGAGTAAAACCTCCCAATAAAACAAACAGGCCATCCAACAGCTCCCGGGCGGGAAGGCGTCCTTCTTTAAGAGCTTGATTGATTTTCCTGATAACAATGAATCCTTGGGTTTTAGCGAGATATGCCCCGATAACAGCAGTAAGGAAGATGATCAGCACCGTATTAAGAGCACCTATCAATCCTCCGATTTTAATTAGAAGATATAGTTCGGCTATGGGAATAATTGTGAATAGTATGAGTAATTTGAAAAACATCCTTATTGAGAATAGTTAATCTAACAGAATGAGAATATTTGTCAATACAGGAGATTTTGCCCTTTTTAGATTAGAGGTCAATGCACAGACAACAACAGTATTGATCCTGCTTACATTTACGATCAAAATTGAAAAAATCAACAATTAATGCTATATTCTGACCATGGATATTAACAAGCAGATTGATTATTGGAAAAAATCTGCTAAACATGATCTTGACACAGCGGAATCACTAATCAAAGAAAAAAAATATGATTGGGCGCTTTTTCTATCTCATCTAGTTTTAGAAAAAATGCTGAAGGCTCTCTTTTTAAAAGAGAAAGAAGTATTTCCTCCTAAAACTCACAATTTAATTATACTTCTTAAAAAAGTTGGGATTGAAATAAGCGAGGATGAATATGACTTTTATGAAGAAGTCAATACATTTAGCATATCTGCAAGATATCCTGATGAACAGTTCAAATTTTATAAATTATGCACTGAAGAATTTACTGTTGATAACTTTAACAAAATAAAGGAAAAATATCTATGGCTGAAAAAAAAATTGATGTAATTAAAATCATAAAAAAATTATTAAATGTTTTAAGTGAAAATAATATAAAGATATCCGAAGCTTATCTTTTCGGTTCTTATGCACATGAAAGAAATTCTGAATTTAGTGATATTGATTTAGCATTAGTTTCCAATGATTTCACTGGTGTTAGATATTTAGATATTAAAAAGATTGGACGTATTGTAAGAAATATTGATTATAGAATAGAAATTCATCCCTTTTCTGAATATGACAAAAGTGAATCAATGTTCCTGGACGAAATAATCCGAACTGGCATCAAGATTGCATAACTAAAAGAAAAAGATAAAGGAAGTCACCTATAATTTGAATTTCCCCTTTTTTCTTTACTCGGAATATTTTTTATATATCTTCCATGCAATGACCATTACTATGCCAATTCCAATACCTATAATACATCTCTTTCGAATTATTGATGCTAATGCTGGGTCGTTTGCAAAGAAGGAAAGCAAAATGCCAAAAATCCCAGAAAAGAAGATGAAAAGAACACCGCATCCAAGAGCTGCCCTCGCAGCACCAAAAGGGGCTTTCTTTATCATATTAAGTCCAGCCCTCTTCCTTTCGAATTAATAAAAACTGAGTTGTCGTTTTCAGTTTCGGGAGGCTAGAGATTTAGGATCTCTGGCTTCCAATTGTTTCAATAATCTTTTTTTAACTTACAATGTTGGCGAATATTTAATTATTCCTCTTTTTCTTGAGGTGTTTTCAATTGTTTCTCAAGTTCGTTTATTCTTTTTCTAAGGATTTCTTTTTCTCCTTTTTTCGCCATATACAGCAATCTTACAAGTACCCCTAACATACAAAGCAGAATTAGAATGCTTAAAATAGAAGCATTAAAGAATGGAACTTTTAAATTCTGCATGAATGAAAGGATACCAACATCTGACAAGTATGATAAAATTGTTACAAAGGCTAATGCAAAAATCCACCCTATCATTTATCTTCCTCCTTTTGTGTCACTGTTTACCCTTGGACATTTAATACCCATTATTGTCCCTTCTGTTTAGGTTGGTAAAAGAATATCAAGTCATAGGCAAATAGTCAAATGGATTAAATGCTTTAAATTAGTAGTAAATTAGTAGTGCGTATTGGAGAGCGGATTATCGCACATTGACAGGGAATAAAAAGGGGTGAGCGAGGGGTCTCGAACCCCCAACCTTCGGATCCACAGTCCAGTTATCAGAAGAAAAAAATCTCTTCTAATTGTCTGTATTTAAAGGCTTTACAGTCCTCTTGATAGTGACCTCTTCGGTGGGGGTGTCAAGTTTTTGTCGTGTCTGTTCGTAAAATTCACCGAGTTTTTCAACCGCTCGCCTCATGTTTTCAGGTGTTGGATGAGCATATCTCATGGTCATCTGAATCGATGAGTGGCCAAGAATCTTAGAGACTGTCACAAGGTCTACCCCAGCCTCAACCATCCGGGTCGCCGCTGTGTGTCTTAAATCGTGAAACCTCAGTCCTTTAATTCTCATCTTCTCGCAGGCAGTCTTAAAGGCTGTTTTCACGTCTTGGATCGGCCCTTTTGTTCTGGGATTATAAAAAACGTATTCTGAGTTTTGAGGAATGATGCTCACGGCTTCAATCACAAGGCCATTCATGGGGATGCTTCTTGGTTTGCCGGCTTTTGAATCTTCAATATGAATACATCTTTTCGATAGTTTGACATTCTCCCATTTAAGGCCCAGGATTTCCCCCCGTCTCATTCCAGTATTTAGAGCGATAATCAGGATCGGCCTAAGATGACCGTTGGCAGCCTCAACGAGCCTTATCGTTTCTTCATTCGTTAGAATCCTTTCCCGGCCATTGTCCTCTCTGAATTTCTTGACATTCTTCAAAGGACTCGATTCAAGCCTCCCCCATTCAACAGCTTTATTGAACATGGTTTTGAGAAATGCGATTTCTCGATTGACAGTAGCCGGGGAGACCTCGGCTTTCCTCTTGGCCTTGTATCGCTCAACCAATTCCGGGCCGACATCTCGGAGCATCCTTCCCTTGAAAAAAGGCTTTAGGTTTTTAAGAGATGTCTCGTCTCTCCCCCAGCTCTTTTTATTCTGCTTTGAATAGAGGTTGATAAAATCATCAGCGAATTTTTCAAAAGAAACATCTTCTCTTTCAGGCTTTTTAAATCCGAGCTGCTCATCGAGCTTTTCTAATCTCAATTTTGCAAGTCTATTTTTAGCCTGTTCTTTTGTGTATCCTCCAAATCTTCTGATTCGTTTTTTATTAAAAGTAAAATCTAAATACCACTTGCCATTTAGGGATTTAATGTTTTTTTCTTTTTTTGGTTTTCCCATGATTTACTCCCCTTTAAACCTCCTTTCAAATTCTTCTATGACTTTTTCTAATTTTTTTTTATCAATTTCTATTCCGTATCGCTCTTTGATACGTGTGGCTCTTTTTTTGAACCATTCTTCATAATATTTATTTTTTAATTTAATCATCCTTTCGGATTTATGTAGCTGAGATAATAACAACTGACTTGCTGAGACTCCTCTCTCTAAAAGAGCCAAATTTACCGGAAGCTCCTTTTGTTCATCATTTAATGTGAAAAAGGACTCAAGTTCATATTCGATATTTCTAAATCTTTGGCGGAATTCAATAATGAACTGGTTTAAATCAAAATTCATATTCAAGAAATATCCTGAAGAGAGAATAGCATCGATAGCATAGGTGTTATACTTATGCATAATTAGATGTCCACATGAATCTTTTTGCAACTTTTGAAAATCTTTAATTATTTGTAGTGTTACATACTCATTCATGAAAAATTCAAAGGATATTTCTTTTTTTAATCTTTTCTTAAACCTACATTTCTTTATGTATTCAATCCCCTGAGCAATCAAAAAGATAAATATTCCGCTTCCCAAAACTAATTTGGCTATTGATTCAAAACTCAACATTATAGCTTCCTTTACTTCTTTGGATTCGCTTTGTAGAAATCATTTAGAAATTTATCTACTAGTTGCGAAAGAGCAGAAACTATAAATTCAGGATCATTTGTATGAGTTCCGGTTATGTTGGCATCCCAAGTTGTCGCCGTACATGAAATATGGGGAGCCCTCCGCAATTTAACCATTTGAAGAAATTCCAAATCGACATTAAAAGCACTTGCAACTACGGTTATACATATAGAAATCCCAGGAATATTGATCCATTTATCACTTTCTTCTAAATATTTCTTAATGCCAACAACATCCTCAGTTTGAGGAAGATCAGAATATTGATCTATTATTTCTATTCTTTCTCTTCTCAGTTTTAACTCGACAACAGTTTTCAATCTGTCTTCAGTTAATCCAATTTTATTAGCATCTTCATTAAGCCTGTTTATTATGATATGAACTTTATCAACTCCTTTAAGGGTTTTAACATCTGGATCTAATATTTCCGAAAAGATTCCTTTCCAGACAAAAAGACCAAAAAAAAGTAATAATAAGATTTTCTTATATTTCATTTTCGTCACCTTCTTTAAAATTTATGGTCTTCACTTTTTTAAATAGAGCAGACTTTTTCAAATAAAATCAGTATCAATATTGCAGCTCCTAAAAGAATCCAACCTAACATTTTTACAAGATATTTTAATTCTTTTTTTTCTTTACTTAATTCATCATAGGCTTTCATGTTTATATATTTTCCATTGTCTTTAAATAAATAATCCTCCTCCTTCTTCATTCTTTCACCTCATTTTGAAAAAGGCGGCAGCCGGAGGGTATGCCAAAACTCCGGCTATTGTCAGCAAAAGGGGGGTTGAAAAAGAAAGGAACATACCTTTTTTGTTTGCCACCTTTATTCAATTTCAAGATTTTTCCTTTCCCTCAATATCTTCTGTGAGAACAAGATGTAAATTAAGTTTCTCAGAACGTGAATCTTCTTTTACGATATATGCTTCGTCTTTCAAAACGCCGCCATACTCTTCTTTTAAATCTCGATGTTCTTTAATATATCTAAGAGTTTCACTGACAATAACGCCACTTAATTTTAATTCTTGTCCGGTAAAATCATTAATGGCTTTGAAAGTGACTGATTGACCTTTTCTCAATTTCAATTCGATAGGTTTGACTTTCTCTTTACTCATTGCCACTTCTCCAATGATTTTTTTCACTTGAGTTTTAGTTCCTCTGCATTCTTAAATTCATATATGCCGGCAGTATAGTATGTCCTGCCATAAAGCGTCACCTTGCCCCCCTCCAACTGTCTGCGTCCCCATACTGTGATGTTTTTGTGGACTCCGTTCTCCCTCAGGATCGCAAGCACACGCTTACAAGTCCCTGTTGTCCAGTCCTCCACCTGCTCATAATTATCAGGCACGAATTTCAGATCGATATAAATACGACAAAGAATAGAGTCCCCTGACAGCTCGACTTTCGCAACTTTGATAAATTCGTCTACAGCAGTCTCACTAGGAATAGCTAATATTTCTGCTCTAGCAGCATCAAGTCTAACTGTGCTTTGTTTTCTGTTCGGAGTCTTTGATCTGAAGACACCTAGAAAAGCCAGAACCAAAAGAACTACTACTCCAATGATAAAAACTGTGACAAATAGATTAGGTTCTTTTTTCTTTTCTTTCATTAAGTTTTCTCCTTTTTTAATCAAAATTCCCTCCGATCTATTTTCCCTCTGATTGCCGAAAAGATAAAGGCCAATTTTTTACTTTAACTTCAAGCGGCGTAACCCATAATAAAGCAGAGCTATCGACGTCAACTATTTTTACCTTTATGATTTCTTCTGCGTACCATTGGTTACTGTCTGCATAAAGTTTATTAGACCCGAGCTTAAAATCTCTTATGCAAATCCAGACAAGACAGATGGCGATGATTGTTAAGATGACTTTTAGATATTTGTCTTTTTTCAATTTCCCTCCCTTTTTATTTATTAGGCTCTTCATTATTTAATCTTCCTTGCCATTGAATATGTGCTTTATCCCCTGTTCAATAGCAATCACGATGAAGATGAACAGGAGAATCTCAAAGAGACTGCGAATTCCTACCCAGAAACTTTCCAGTATGTCATACAGAATTTCAGCTATGATTTCAGCCATTATGACGCTCTCAGCTCGCATTTAAGAGCCGATCTCTATTGCCTGAAGGGTCTATAGTAGCATTGCCTTAATTCGACTTATTTTAGCTTTTTTAGACGATTCAAACCTTTTTTAATTTCTCTCTGATATAAAGACGTTGGAATTGCCGCCCCTTCGATCCAACGCCGGATCTGTCTTGAGCTGCAATGATACAAAAATGAGACCGCTGTCTCTGGACTCATGTTTTTTTTCTCCAGGATGTTTTTAAGTTCCTGGACTATGGGGATTAATTCGATCTTATTTTCTGACATACAAGGAGTATAAAATAACTAATTGCCTAAAGTCAACCCTTTTTTTTTAAAATTAAATTTAAGCACTGAAGGGAAGGATCAACCTTTTTGCTGTTAGATTCGTCTATGTTTACCGGATATCAGATTATTGCTAAATGCGCTAACTGAAGAGGCTCGCATAAAAAAAAGAAAACACGTTAGAACGCAAATTAGAGCCTTTTTTTTATGCTTATATGGGGAAAATGGCGATAAATGCAATTTTTTAATGAGTAAACTGACCCTTCTATCTTTAAATCATTCGCTAGAGCGGCGCTCTGAGCCTTATCCACCTGAATTTTGAAGAGATTCCAGAGCTTTTTGAAGTCCTTCAATAAACTCAGGCACAAGGTCTGCTGATACACAGAGCCCCTTTTTAGTTGCGACCTCGCTTCCCGGATCAGACGGATCGTTTAATACCCAAACTCGCATATCGATATAAGGCTTATGTTTGAACTCTTCAACAACGATTTTTATAATCTCTACGTTGGTCTTAACTATTTCACTTATGATCATGATGTTCTACCTCAAAACAGTTATGAGAAGCAAGGGAGAAGCTAGAAGTCAAAGCGGTCAAGTCTCATCTCTCCAGCTTCTCCCAAGTAGTAAAAGTGGTTCAACAAAGATAAAACAAAATAGATGAAGGATTGAGAAAATTTCCCTCATCAATTTAAAGTCTAAACCGTCGTTGCAGAGGCGGCCAAAATACGATTGTGCGACCCACTCCGTCGATCTCATCTTTCAAGACATTTCTCATCATTTCGATTGTTTGGAATCCTGATGAAGTATGAGACCGGTCTAGCTCACTTTCTGCTTGCTTTTCAAGCAGCAAATATTTTGCATTTAAGTCACGGATTCTACTATTGATCTCTACGCTTTTTTCCAAAAGCTCAAGGAGTGCTGCACTTTCTTTTTTTAGCTGTGCAATGATTGATTTCTGTTCTGCTATTAGTGCCGGTTTTGCTTTTTCTTTTTCGACCTCTTTTTTGACTACAGTCTCAATCTTTTTTTTAATTCCAGGAAGTTCGACCTCGATTTCAGCCTTTAATCTACCCATCAAGCTTATAATTCCATCGACCTTCACTTTGCTAGGCTTGATTGTTATTCGCTCCGCTGCAAGCTTCTCCCTAAGCGATGAAAGTTCTCTTCTTTTGCTAGTCAAGACAATTTTGATATCTCTTAGCTTTTCTTCTGAATTATTCATTTCTCACCTCTGTAATTTTAAAAATGGGAGAAGAGAAGTTCCCCCAGGAGTATAGGACTTACTCTCTCCTCCCTCAAAGAAAGAAGAAACTATTAAAAATTTCTTAGAATTAATCCAAGAGTTCATCGAACATCTCTAAGCGAAGGGTAACAAACTTCAACTAGACCTCGATCTTCTAAGTCATCTAGTCTATCGAGTTCTTTTAATCTACGCTCTAAGCGCTGCGCTCGCTCTTTGTCCTGGATTTCTTTGATCTCATCAAGGCGCTTTTCATCTTCAGCTTTCGTCATCACCTTCGATGTCCTCGTCATCGTCATTGTCAACGATCTCATCAATTTCGTCTTCAAGTGCTTTTTTAACAGCATCTGAATCGGTTACCTTAAATCCCCAATTATGCTCCCCAGATTTCTTTCGTCTTTTTCGACTTCGATTTACATTCTGCTTTTCAAAATCGTCATCATTCGGCGTGAGAGAGAATCCCCAAGAGTGAGCTTTTTCTTGCTTCTTGATCTTGCCCTTTTCGTATACGACGATATCTTTGTCTTCGTCTTCGTCTTCGTCTTCTCTTTTCTTCCCATCGTGCAAGCCTGTCGTGAATTGAAGAATGTCTCTGATAGCTCTCAAAATATCATCCGGCAATGTGCTTTCATAAGCCTGAAGAAGATCAATCGCAGCTTTTAATTTTACTGTTTCAGCTTGTCGGAGTCCTTTTGAAAGCTCACTATTATCGACAAAGTCTTCAATTATTTCGATAATATCTTCGATTATGAACTTCATCTTTTATTCCTCCCAAAAAGTCTAAAAGTTTTTAAGAATCAGTGTATCACGACTATTTTTCTGATTTTTGAGAAAAGTTAGAAAAAGACACTTTTGCGGGTTTTTAAGACATATTTTTGTCTTTTTGGGACACTTTTGAGGGTGTTTTATTTCTTGACTTAGATTTCAAGTGCTCTTTTAAAAGCTTCTCATCACGTGGCCACACAAGTTCTGCGCCTTCAAATTTGAAGATCAATAATTTTTCTTTTGTATAAAGCCATAGTTCCTTTTTTCGTTGAGTTTTGAACCCTCTTATCGCTTGAAGCAAAGACTCATCGATATCATCAACAGTAACTTTTAAAAGTATTCCGGTATCTTTTTCATTTGAGTATGGCGATTCGCAAAGATAATCAAAAATTCCACTGATCTCAGAGACTAAAATTTTACTTACATAATAACCGCAGATTTCTTTTAAAAATTTAATCGTTCTAAAGTTAGCACGTGTTAGACGTTTGAGAATGTTAAAATCAGTCATAATTCCTTCCTTTCGATATTTTCTTTATAATTTTTTAGCAAATCATCTTCAGTTTTTCTCAGTTTTTCTCTCAGTCTTTTTTTAATTTTTTCAAACAAATAATTCATAGACTTTTGTTTTTTTGATGACAGAATTTCTCTTCTCACATAGTCCACAAACGGCTTGAGAACTTTTACCAGTTTCTTTTCTTGCCGACTCCAAATTTCTCTTATCTCAGTCTCATCATAAGTGAGACTTTCGTCTATTGACTTCTCTAAAATCTGAATAGCCTTCTTTAGTTTTTCCTCATCATTTAAGAGTACATCAGGAAAAACAGGCAAATTAAAATCTTTGTTTTTATCTTTCTCCATGACTCAATCCTCTTCTCCTTCGAGTTTCATTCTACAACCTCTCCCCCTATAAACTTTCCCTGGCCGACCTTTTTTTTTGGTAGCCAGGACGCAAGCTCCGGCGCAGCTATTTGATAAATCATCATGCTGACCTGGAGCGTGATGGAAAGGGTAAACTGAAATACACAACCAATGGTAAACAGAAATACATAGGTAATGGTAAGCAGAAGTGCACTATTAAAGGTAAACAGAAATACCATATTCAGAGTGAACAGGATTCCTTTTTT
>JAUWJP010000213.1 GCA_030607635.1 Candidatus Aminicenantota bacterium | reverse complement strand
TTCCTCCTTGGATGAAAGATTGAATACCCAGAGGTTTCGCCAACGGGCTTCCTCTCTTCCGTTCGGCCCTTCAAAGACAAAGATCGCATCGTTTCCCAAATCATATTCTTTCTGTTCTTCTTTGCTCATCGGTTCTTCAGCCGTAAAAAATATTTTACTTGCATCTGCAGACCATTTATAAGAATCCACACTGTTTTTGTGTGAGGTAAGCTGAACAGCTTCGCCGCCTTTGAGGCGCATGACGAATATCTGGCTTTTCTTATCGACAGCTCGCTTAAACGAGAGATATTTCCCATCGGGCGAAAACTGGATTGAACTGCCACCTGCATCTCCAATAAATTGGAAGGCTTTACCGCCACTTGCGGGAATCATAAAGTGTTTCGTCTTTCTCTTGTTTTTTCCCCAGTCCAGCTCCGATTTTGAAAAGAATACCCACTTTCCGTCTGGAGACATTCGAACGTTTCTAAGTCGTGTCATATTCAATGCATCATCGACAGTCATAGGACGGAGATTCGCATCCTGCGAATAAAGAATGCTAAGACAGAAAAAAAAGAGCACCAAACTCAAAATGTTTTTTCTCACAGAAACCTCCTCCAAGATTATTGTTTTTTTCAATTTTATTTCTCCTTCCTCTTCTTAAATAATGTACATAAAAATGGAAAAAAAGTATAATATAGTCTTTATATTTATGCAATATTAGGCAATTCCTTACTCTCTCCCATTTTTTTAGGAAGAGAAACGACCCGTCATATTTGTCATAACAAAAAGGTGACATTTTACACGAAGTTGCATATCCTTTAGAAGGACGCACATGAATGAAAAGGAGGGCATTTAAATGAAACCAAAATACAGGTTCCAATTCTATCAAGAAATATACGACAATCTGCCTAAGATTCTTGAAGAAGCAGGGAAAGCAGCAAAGGAACTTGGTCTGGATAAGTTGAAGAATAAAATAGGATTGTATCCGGGCAGTGCAGCCTGGCCCGGATCGCTGCCAAAATATGTCCTGGATGCGATCATTGAAGCAAATCAAATCCCGGTACTGCCTATGAGAGAAGTGGAAGATGAGCTCAGAGAGGTCATTAAAGACATTTATGGTGACGAATATGACGCCGCCGTTACAAACACATGCGAAGCAGCATTGCGGGTCTGTTTTGAAACTCTCATTGCCCCACCAACCCTGAGGAAAGGAGATGCTTATAGAGCGAGGTATATCGCACCTTATGGAGAAGATTTTGATTTCATGGCAGCGTATGGAAGGCCTTTTCCCCCAAAGTATAAAAATCTTTTTATTGACAGAAGCTGCTCAGCCGGAGAGTTGGGTGTGGAGGCGAAGTGCCTGGTGAACCTGGATTCGATATTTGTCCGGCTTGTTGGAACCAAATATGAGGTTCACGGGATAAAATTCAATCCTGTCCCTTTGATGACAGGAACAGATGCTGAAAAATCTATAGAGAGGATTGCGGAGGTTGCTGAACGGCACGCAGACACTCTGGCAGGCTTCGAAAGCATTGGCTATGATACTCCTGGATATGGGTATGGCGAGAAAGATGAGAACGGTATTCCAAAGCTTAAAAAACTTATTGGGCAACTTGCTGACAAATATGATGTTCCGTATCTGGTAGACAGCGCCAGCTGCCTTCCTGTTATAGGGCTCTCCCCTAAAGATATTGGTGCGGATGTCATGGTTTGGAGCATGGATAAAGCGGCCCGTGCTCCTATATGCGGCCTTATTGTGGGAAAAGAGGAAATTATGGTCCCTGTTCGAAAGAGCTTAGGGTTGGGCGGTCAGAGACATGGTGAAGTTTCCTCCCATAGCAAGGCTCTTTTCTCTCTTTGCGATCCAGGCAGGGATTCTGTCGTCGGCTTGACTGCAGTCTTGAAGACATTACGTGACGATCCGGATAAAATTAAGAGACCTATCGATAAATACCACGATATAATTACAGAAGAATTCAGCGCCCTCAAACCGAGCAGGTTCAAGGACAAGCTCATCGTCACAAAATCCTATACAATGGGAGGGACTGAACTCAATTATGAACGGACTTGGGAAGACGGTAAATTCGGGATACCAATTTTTACCAGTGAAGATTTATTCATCAAAGCCCATCCTATAGCATCCGCTCAGGAAGAGATGGGAATTTATCCGGCACTTATCTACAGCGGGAACATATTCCTCGGCCCGGGGTTGGGAACCCTGGATGAAAATGCAGAGCTAAACGAAGAATATGCAAGATTGGGCGTGAGATCCCTGGTCCGAGCAGTCGAAATCGTCTGCAAATATGCAGGCTTGGAAGATTAGTACTCTCATAACCTTGGAAGAGAACCGAAGCAGAGCTGAGAGCTTTGCAAGATTCTGAGAATGAAAAGAAAACGATCAAGGACAAGATTGGAGAAGAAAAATGCTTTTTTTCCGTAAACCTCTCTTTTTTATATTAATAGGAGCTTTGGCTGTTGTTTTGATACTTTTTTTCACCTTGAACAGATTCCTTCCTACAAAAGAGGATAGATACATCTCTGAATTAGAAGAATTGATGAGTCCTCTTGATGTCTCGGAGCTGAATATCCTATTTATCACCCTGGATACGACCAGAGCTGACCATTTGGGGTGTTACGGTTACGATAAAGCTGAAACTCCCAACATGGACGGGCTTGCAGAGACCGGCATATTGTTTAAAAATGCCACTTGTCAGGTACCCCTAACTCTTCCTTCTCATTCTTCCATGTTCACCGGTACTTACCCCTTTTATCATGGCGTCAGGGATAACGGAGGCTTTTACCTTGACCAGGATAGGACTACCCTGGCAGAAGTACTCAAAGTACACGGTATGGCTACCAGCGCCTTTGTTGGCGCATTTGTTGTCGATTCCCGGTGGGGATTGGATCAGGGAATCGACTATTATTACGATAACTTCGATTTTGCAAAATATAAAAGGATATCCCTCGACTCTGTTCAGCGAGAAGGGGGAGAAGTCATAGAAGCATTTTTTGAGTGGTTTGAAGAAAATTACCAGAAGAAATTTTTCAGCTGGATCCATTTCTACGACCCCCATACTCCTTATGAACCGCCTGAACCATACAAAACCAGGTTTTCGAAATGGAAATGGGGGCTCTATGATGGCGAGATAGCCTATGTTGATGAGTTGATCGGAAAAGTGCTGGATAAACTCATCGAAAAAGACGTTTTAGAGAAAACCTTGATAGTGATAGTAGGTGATCATGGAGAAAGCCTTGGACAACATAATGAAAATGCTCACGGCTTCTTTATTTATGACGCGGCCATCTCTGTTCCTTTAATCATCCACCTCCCTTCTCGAAATTTAAAGGCCAAGAAGGTCAATACACGTGTGGAAACCATTGATATCATGCCCACTCTGCTGCAGATACTGGGCCTTCCTCTTCCCAGCGAAGTCCAGGGAAAGAGCCTTCTCCCATTGATTTTGGATAAAAACTCGAACCAAGAACGTTTTGCTTACAGTGAGACTTATTATCCACGATATCATTTTGGCTGGAGCGAGTTGAAAAGCCTCCAGAACACCCGGTACAAATATATTCAAGCGCCAAGGCCTGAGCTCTACGATATTGTTAACGATCCAAAAGAGCTTACCAATATCTACAGACAAGAAATCAGAATAGGAAAGCAATTTGAAGAAAGGTTAAACAGTCTGCTGGAAAAGATGTCTGCAGAAGGGATTGAGGAGAATGGACCTCAAAAGCTGGATGAAGAGGCTATGGAAAAGCTTATGGCTTTGGGCTATGTTGGAGGCTTTACTTCCCAATCGAAACTGAGCAAGACAGGGGAT
>JAUWJP010000114.1 GCA_030607635.1 Candidatus Aminicenantota bacterium | reverse complement strand
ATGAAAGGCGGGCACAGCTTTTAGCCGAAATGTTCCAAGCGGTCCCAGCGGGCGTGGGCAAAGGAGGTATCACTCGCCTGAGCCGAAATATTCTTCTTGAAGTCTGTGCGAAAGGCGCAGAGTGGGCAGTTGAGAATGGTTACGGAACAAGGGAAGATTTGCAGAGGACTGAAGAGAGTGGAAGGATGGAAGCAGCAGACCCCAGCTATCTTTCGCCTCGAGCGGTGGAGAGAGGAATTCCTCAGCTGGGAACCTTGGGTGCTGGAAATCATTTTTTGGAGATACAAAAAGTTTCGGAAATTTATGATAAACACGTTTCTCGAGTTTTTGGGATCGACTCTGTAGGACAAGTTTTGGTGATGATTCATTGCGGAAGTCGAGGATTGGGACACCAGGTTGCTTCTGACTACATCAGGTTAATGGAAAATAAATTTGGGATTGGAGGATTACCCGATAGAGAACTGATAAACGCGCCAATCCGTTCGCAGTTAGGCGAGCAGTACTATAAATCCATGAGTGCAGCAGTCAATTATGCTTTTGCCAACCGACAGATGATAGCTCATTGGGTCCGCGATGTATTTGCAAAAGTTATGGGAAGCTCAGAAGGTATGAGTCAAGTGTATGATGTTTGCCATAATGTAGCTAAATTTGAAAAACACAAAATAGACGGAAAGGAGAGAGAGGTTTGCATTCATCGCAAGGGAGCGACAAGGAGCTTTGGACCGGGCCGGGAAGAAATTCCTGAAATCTTCCGCTCTGTCGGACAGCCAGTCATCATTCCCGGGAGCATGGGGACAGCCTCTTATATACTTGTCGGGACTTCAGAGGCGGAACAGTTGAGTTTTAGTTCCACTGCTCATGGAGCAGGGAGAGTAATGTCCAGGCATGAAGCTTTGCGCAGATTCAGGGGAGAACAGATTAAGCAGGAGATGGAGAGCAGGGGAATTGAACTGAAGTCCACAAGCTGGAAAGGAGTAGCCGAAGAAGCTTCCGGAGCCTATAAGGATGTGGATGAAGTCGTTAAAGTCTCCCATAAAGCGGGACTAGGGAAACTGGTAGCAAAGGTTGTTCCGGTTGGAGTTATGAAAGGCTAGCTGCCTAAGTTACAATTTTATCTATATCTTTTTCAGCATAATCCTCAAAATCCTGAGCAAGGGCATATTCGCTCTGGAGCATCATGTAATGGCTGTGCTCGACTTTACTAAAATAGGTGAGAATTTTTTTCTGGGGATCCTCAAATCTTTTGGAAAGATTGGCATAAAAATTTTCTGCTGACTTCTCTGACTCCATTGCCTGGTGGAGAATGTCCGCAAAAGATGAAGAAGGGCCGATGTGAATGGACGGAAGCAGAGCCTCATCAGTAGTATCCGGGATTTGAGGCTCATCTCCTTGAAAGAGAGTTTCATAAAGCTTTTCCAAGATCTCTTTATGTTTGTTCTCTTCATAAGCCAACCATTGAAATTTTTCTTTGAGCAGAGGATTTGAAACCCTTTCAGCCAGATCAGAATAGGTTTTATTTGCATCGATCTCCGATCTGATCGCAATTCCTAAGAGTTTATTTACAGATGCTGTAGAAACATCCAACATTTTTTTTCTCCCTTGAATAGATTTAATAAATTTTGAAAGATGCAAGCTCAAGCATCACGGCATCTTTCCAGGTCAAATATAACTTAAGCTTTTATTCTATTCAGAAAATCCTGAAATGAAAAGTTAAAATTAATAATTTCGAGCTGATGTCTCGAAGACAATCAAAGTACGGTTTACATAGAACATCTAAGATTATGTTTGAAAAAGTACAATTCAGCCTTTTGACATCTAATTATTCTTGTGCTATAGATACTTTCACTTGCGTCTATCGGAGAAGAAGAAACTAAATTTGCTGTTTTCCGTATCTTTTAATAGTGTAACGTATTATGGGTATTGAGATTTCAAAATTCAGTTCCAGATCAAAAAGGGTGTTCTTTATTTCCCGTTTGTATGGCCTTCTGGGTCCACGTGCCTACACGGTTATGATGTTCAGTGCGATATTTTTTACCCTGACGGTAAAATTCTTTCATTCATATCGAACAGGTATGATCAACGAATACTTTGGCTGGATACTTGCTGATATAGCAGTGCTGTTGGGAATCGAAGTTATCCTGGCCCTGGTCTGTTTTCGCTGGCCGCGGTCATGGGTTATCAGAATAGCTTGCGTCGTTGCCGCTGTTGTTTGCACCTGGTCGGTCATAAACGCCGGTTGGGTGATAAGGTCAGGAATGCAAATCCTGCCAACAGTCTTCGTGTCGTTATTTCTCGATCCTGTAACCTCGTTAGTCACGATTATCACTAATATAATACATATGAAGGTTGCTGCCGTAATCATGCTCGTGCCAACCGCCGTTGCTATTGTCTTTTTCTTTTTCGTTTTAGCTAAGCCACTGCCGCCGCTTTACAACCGCAAGCCCTTTGCTGCAAGAATCATTGTTTGCGTCATGTTTATCCTTATCGCTGTACTGTCTCGTAGTGCATTGGCCAGGCGAAGTTCACCATCGATAGCTTCTGCAGGATTACATTACAATAGTCAATTAAGAGCAGTAAATAGCTTTTTCTCGGCTGACCCCTGGCGGCTGATCAGCGTCGATTTAGCCAATGCCAAACGAAAAATACCTGCCTTTGACCAGGTGCAGATTCCGCTAAGATCAAAGCCGAAAGACTATAATATTGTTATAATAATCCTCGAGGGCATTCAATACAGGAAGACTTCCCTCTGGGATAGACAGAGTAATCTAACGCCCTATCTAGCGGATTTGGCTGGTCAGGGTGCTGAATTTACAAACTTCCGTTCCTCACTTACCCATACAACAAAAGCTCTGTTTGGCCTTCTACCCGGCCGCTTTCCTTCGGCCTTCCCGGATACTGCCGAGGCCGTACCTGTTGTTAAACCCTATGCCAGCATGGCTACGATCCTTGAAGATCAGTTGAATTTTAGAACTGCATTTTTCCAGTCAGCCAAAGGCAACTTCGAATCTCGGCCCAGTTTAGTCTCTAATCTCGGCTTCGATAAGTTCTGGTCCAGAGAAGATTTGGATGACCCAACCGCCTTTCTTGGCTATCTGGGCAGTGATGAGTTTTTGATGGTGGAACCGATTGTCAAATGGATAAAATCTGACGAGAAGCCCTTTTTCTTGACGGTTCTTTGCTCTGTTAGCCACAATCCTTATGAGGTTCCCGAGTGGTTTGCCATACCTTTCGGGAAGCCGGTAGAGCGCTACCATCAGACGATTTCTTATACCGATAAATTTATAGCTGCACTGGACAGCAAGCTCACTGAGCTGAATCTTGAAAAAAAAACAGTTTTTTGTGTTGTCGGAGATCACGGCGAAGCATTTGGCGAACATGGTATGTTCGGCCACATTCGGATAGCCTTCGAGGAGCTCTTACACGTACCCTTGATTATACGCGCTCCGTCTTTGGTTGAGCCGGAAACCAGGGTTACAGAAGCAGTCAGCTCTGTTGATTTAGCGCCTACACTGCTGGCTCTGTTGGGTTTTGATCCCAACGCCGCTGACTTTGACGGCATTAATGCACTTGGACAAGTGCCGGATGACCGCAAAGTGTTTTTTTCCGGATGGCTGCAGGAGAGTCCTGCGGGTTTTGTCATAGCCAACAGGAAGTTTTTATACAATCCGACGGACAAAGCGGTCTCTCTGTATGATTTGAGTGCTGATCCGTATGAATTGGTCAGGATTGAGCTGCCCGGGCCGCAGGCTCAGAGGATTGCTTCCGAGATTATCACCTGGCGAAAAAACAGCATTTTTCAGCTTAACCAGGAGCGGGCTGGCAGGAAAACACTCTTTGACTCCTGGCAGTGTCGCTGGATCAATCGGCTTGCCTGGGCTAAGCGTTATCCAAATGTGATAAATTAAGTTTTATTATCTTGCCTTTCTAGGCTCTTCTCTCTTTTTATTTTAGTGAAACCATGCATGTCATCCTCGCCGGTTATAATGTTGACAGGGAGGTTATCGAAGAACTTAAGAAAAACTCCCCGCCACGAGAGGATGTTACTCCTGAAACCCTTTCTGCTTCTTATGCCCGTATTTCCAGGGACCCTCGTCCGGTAAACGAACTGCGAGCCTTTGCCAGAGCGGAGGTAGAAAAGGCGAGAAGATCCAACCAGAACATTATTTTCAAAATGGGCCATCATTCTGTTGCCGAGCATGCTGTTTTCAATTTTGATATCATAGGAGTGAGCAGACTGGCCGTAGAGGAAATCGAAAAGTTTCGTCTCTGTTCCTATACAGAAAAGTCTCAGCGCTACATCGCCCTGAAGGATGACCTTTTTATCCCAGAGGAGATTAAAAACTCTGGGAAACAAAGTGTTTTCGTAAGAACAATCAAAGCCCAAAATTCTCTTTACAGCAAGCTCTATAAAAAGTTAAGGGCATATTTCTTTGAAAAAAACAAAGAGGCGGCGCGCAACTCTAAGAAGCATTCTATACTGGAAGGATGGGCCAAGGAAGATGCTCGTTATGTGGTAAGTTTGGCTACCAAAGGTCAGCTTGGTATGACTGTTAATGCCCGGAATCTGGAATTTTTGATCCGCCGGTTTGCCTCTCAGAAACTGGCAGAGCTTAAGGAGTTCAATCAGAAGATTTATGCCCTGGCTAAAGAAGTGGCCCCTTCCATAATTCTTTTTACTGAGGCTAATGATTTCGATTCTAAGACATACCCCGAGATTAAGGAAAAGGCTCAGTTCTTCTTGGAATCTTCGAGGAAAAGTAAGGAGCTGGTTTGTCTCGTCGATTTTACAACCGAGGCAGATGCTAAATTGATTGCCTCTCTTTTGCATACCTCTTCAACTTTGCCTTACGAGGAATGTTTCAAGAAGGCTAAAAATCTTAGCCTGGAAGAAAAGGAAGAATTTCTGAAGTTAGCTTTCAAATACATGGAATTTTATGATACTCCTCTCCGTGAATTAGAATATGTGAACCTCACTTATGACCTGATTATCTCCGCATCATGTTATGCCCAACTCAAACGACACCGCATGGCTACCTTGACGGCTCAAAAATACGATCCTGAGTTAGGAGTGACTGTTCCGCCTTCAATAGAGGATATTGGATCAAAGAAGGAATTTATGGAGATGATGGAGGAGACTAACCGTGTTTATTCGCTTTTGAAAGAAAATATGGATCAGGGGGCACAGTATGTTCTGACCAATGCCCATCGAAGAAGAGTCTTACTAAAGGTTAATGCCAGAGAATTATATCATATCTCCAGGATGAGAGAGGATGCCACTGCCCAGTGGGATATTCGGAGAACAGCTGGAGCGATGTCCAGGTTGGCCAAAGAAGTTATGCCTCTGACCTGCCTTCTTATCGGAGGTAAAGACTCTTATTCTGAAATATACGAGGATATATTCGGCAAACCCCCCAAGCTTTCCCCTCCAGAATAATAATCTGTCTTTATGCTTTCTTTTTTACGATTCTATAGAATTTTCTCTTGCCAATTTTAAGAATTAAATCGCTCTTCTTGCTCAAATCTATTTTGAAAGCAACGTCTTCGGTTCTTTTCCCGTCAAGATAAACTCCTCCTTGGCGGATTACCCTTTTTGCCTCTTTTCTTGAAGGGAAAATGCTTCGTTCGACCAGCAGATCAATAAGGGGAACTACTGTTACCACGGCCTCAACTTTAGTTTTGTCTTTAACTTTACTTTTGGATTCTATTTTTTTCCCGATTTTTATTTCTATATCTTCAATTTTTGTAGGAAGCTCTTTTTCTTTGAATATTCTTTCAAATTCCTGCAAAGCTTTTTTTGCCTTTTCCTTTCCCCAAAAATCAGATGCAATGGACAGGGACAATCTTGATTTGAGGTCCTTAGGATTGATTTTTTCTTCTTTGACCTCTCTTTTCCATTTTTCAATCTGGGAGAGGGATTCGTCTGTTAGAAGCTCGTAGTAGCGAAACATCAAAGGATCTGAGATGGACATGACTTTTCCGTAAATTTCCGAAGGGGGCT
>JAUWJP010000191.1 GCA_030607635.1 Candidatus Aminicenantota bacterium | reverse complement strand
GAATAACGATCTCCGTACATCTCTTCATATAAATCCGGATGCGCATCGAAATGGAGGATATCCAAGGGCTTAAATTTCCTGGCGAAGGCTTTCACAACAGGATAACTTATAGAATGGTCTCCGCCCATCACAACAGGCACTGCCTTCTTTTCCAGTATCTTAAGGATAGTTTCTTCGACACGGGAAAACACATCGAGAAAATCTCCTGAAACATCCACATCCCCCAAGTCCCTCAAAATTATCTCCTCCTCTAAATTCGCACCGAGGTCTGTCCAGGGATTGATGGCTTTCCCGGTGGATGCGGCTCGCATAGCTTTAGGTCCTTTCGAAGCTCCCCTTAAGTAACAGGACTTTTCATCAAAGGGAATTCCGATAATGCCGACATTGTACTCTTCGCTCTGCTTTACTGCCCCTCCAAAATCAGTCATTCCTATTCTCCTAGATGAGGCTTATTAAAGATTCATCTCCACAAAAATGAAGAAGACAAAAAAGATTATACAGAAAAATACATGAATTTGAAATTGAAGAAATTGGAGTCAGACCCCGACTTTGCTTTTCGATGTTGCATTTGCTTGAAAAATAATTATAATTCGAGAAAGATAAAAAGGCTCAGGAGAATCCGAAAAAATGTCTCAAACAATTAAAAGATTCAAAGCCTGGTTCAAAACTTGAGCTAATATCAAGCGTGCAATCCTGGGAGGTGACTATGAAAAAGATAACAACTCAAATCGAAAATTTTCAATATTTTTATCCATATACTGTGGCCATTGTGGGTGCTCAATCAGGGAATCAAACCAATTATATGGCTTGTGCCTGGCATACCGCTCTCTCCTTTGATCCACCTCTCTTCGGCGTTCTTGTCGCCAAAAAGAGACTTACCTATCAAGTTATCTCTGAGGCAAAAGAATTCACCGTGAACTTTATCAGCTCAGAACGGGTAAAGCTCTCTGCCCAGATGGGAAGAAAATCAGGTCATGACATGGACAAGATCAAAGAGTTTCAGATCAAACTTTCTCCCTCAAAAATTATCCAAACTCCTGTTATCGACGAAGCTTATGTCTCTTTCGAATGTAAAGTGGCAGATGTCAGAGCCTACGGAGACCACGATCTTTTCGTTGGTGAAGTCTTAGCAATCCATGAAGATGAGAAAAGCTTCAATCCGGAAGGAGTTCTCAATACAGGAAAAATTCATCCTCTTCTTTATCTTGGAAGCGACTTTTACATAACCATCAATCCTGATACTATCAAGCATGTCCTGCCCGATTAATGGGTTTCGAAATTTGAAATAAAAGGGAATTTCCGTATAATAGGGAAGAAATCCATGGCCACGGTACTCAAGATAGAGAACCTTCACAAATCCTTCAAGCTGGGCTTTCTTCTCAAAAAAAAGGAAATCCTCAGAGGTATTTCTCTATCTGTAGAGCAGGGTGAGGTCTTCGGCTATCTCGGTCCGAACGGAGCAGGAAAAACCACGACCATCAAGTGTATCCTCGGTCTTATTTTTCCCGAGAAAGGAAACATAGAAATTTTCGGCCACCCTTACCTCTCCCCTAAAGCCAAGGAGAAAACCGGATTTCTCCCTGAAAATCCTTATTTTTACGATCATCTTACAGCCTCAGAGTTTCTCGATTATTACAGCCAGTTGTTCCTGATGAAAAAAGAAGCAAAAGAAGAAAAGATAAAAAGCCTTCTTCGCCTTGTTGATTTGGAGGATTCCGCAGACCTTCAGCTTCGAAAATTTTCTCGGGGGATGCTGCAAAGGATAGGCATGGCTCAGGCTCTTCTCAACGATCCATCGCTCGTCTTCTTAGATGAACCTCTTGGAGGCCTTGATCCTCTGGGAAGAAAAGAGATTAGAGACATCATTACTCGCCTCAAAGATGAAGGGAAGACCGTTTTCCTTTCCTCTCATATACTCCAGGACATTGAAATGATATGCAACCGGGTAGCAATAATCGTCAACGGAGAGATAATCAACCAAGGAGCTCTTCATGATCTGATTTCAGAAAAAATCCTGTTTACAGAAGTTATCCTCTCTGGCGTAAACGAGAAAGAACTTAAAGAGCTTGGTGAATGTCTTTCTGGCCATGGGGACAGGACTCTGCTTAAAGTTTTCAAGGAAGAAAATGTTGAGAAAGCCCTCCAGCTTGCCCAGTCCAGCAAGGGAAAAGTTCACTCTCTTATCCCCAGGACTGAAACCCTTGAAGACCTGTTTGTCGGGATTGTGAAACAGAGATGAAAATAAAAGCGATTGCTTTCAACACATTCAAGGAAGCCATAAGAGACAGAATTCTCTATCTCCTCCTCTTTTTTGCGGCAGTCTGCATTATTTCCTCCCGGTTACTGGCTCTCCTTACTGTAGGAGATAAGGTCAAAATCATCAAGGATGTTGGCCTCTCTTCTCTCTCCCTCTTCGGTGCTCTGATGGCGATTCTGATGGGGACAGGGCTTGTTTTCAAAGAAATAGACAAGAAAACAATTTACACTATCATCTCCAAGCCCATCCACCGTTATCAATTTCTCCTGGGAAAGTTTTTCGGGCTCGTTTTAACCCTTTTTATTATGCTTCTTCTTATGAGCTTTATTTTCCTGGCTTTGGTCTTTTTCCACACCTTCACGATTGAATGGGAAATGCTCATTGCCATCCTCTTCATCTTCTTCGAACTCTGCCTCATAACTTCTGTCGCCCTTCTTTTCTCCTGCTTCTCCACGCCAATACTAAGCTCCATCTTTTCCCTCGCTTTTTACTTGATCGGCCACACAGCCTGGGGAATAGAAACTCTTATCAAAAAGATTCCACCAGGAGTGGGAAAAACGCTGGCTCAATTCCTCTACCACTTTCTCCCCGATCTTGAAAATTTCAATTTTAAAACAGAAATCGTGCAGCACCTGGATATTCCGTCCGATGTATATCTGTATTCGATCCTATATGGAATTTTTTACACTCTTTTTGTCCTGATAATAGCAGTCCTAATCTTCAGGAAAAGAGACTTTATTTGAGGGCCATGAAAATATTTAAGAGCGAGAAAGATTTCAGCGCCATATTTCTTGTTATTCTACTTATCTTATCCTGCGGCATCTTCATGAGCCTGAAAGTTAAAACCGATAATATTTCCCGCAAGAAAATCCCTGGCTCTTCTATCATCTACGTTCCCTCAGGGCAATATCTCAAGTATGCTACTTTTGGCAACTCTTCTCTCCTGGCAGACCTGATTTTCGTCTGGGCTATCCAGTATTACAGCGACTACACTATCCCGGACATGTACGAATATTTAGACCATATTTTTTCAATCATCAATGAGCTTGATCCCAGCTATCTGGATCCATACGATATCGGAGCTGTGATTGCTGCTTATGAGGCTGGAGATTTGGATTTAGCTCTCAAAATCCTGGATAGAGGCCTGGAGAAAAACCCGGAGCAGTGGCTTTTTCCCTACATGGCTGCCCATTATGCCCAGATGATAAAAAAGGATCATAAACTGGCTCAAGAGTACTACAAGAAGGCAATGAATATTGAGGGAGTTCCGCCTATTGTGGAACGGCTTTATGCTAATGCAATCTTCAAGTCCATGGATTATAAAAGGGCCTTGCAGACCTGGCTTGAAATCTACAAGACAGCAAAGGATGAGAGAATTAAAAAAATTGCTTCCAACCACCTCTATAATATTACGGCTACAATAGATATCCAAAAGATAAATGAAGCCATCGAAAAATTCAAAGAAAGTTACGGCCGTAATCCCATGGAACTGTCCCAGCTTGTAAGAGCCGGATTCCTTGATTCTCTGCCAAAGGATTTAGATGGAAAAAAATACATTTATGATTCCCGGACAGGAGAAGTGAAGACCCCAACAATCCCATGGAAACGATAATCATTATAATCTGCTTCGGGCTTGCCTGGGGAAGCTTCCTCAACGTGGTGATCTACCGTCTTCCCCTCAGAATGAGCCTTTTCAAGCCCTCATCCTCCTGTCCTCACTGTAAAGAGAAGATAAAATTCTATGACAATATTCCTGTTCTTTCCTTTTTGCTCCTTCGAGGGAAGTGGCGCCACTGCAAAGGGAAAATTTCTCTCAGGTACCCTCTGGTAGAGCTATTAACCGCCGTCAGTTTTCTTCTCCTCTACTCCCAGTACTCATTGAGCTTCTTTTTCTTTGCCTCCTGTCTTTT